>JAQICX010000012.1 GCA_027858345.1 Kiritimatiellia bacterium
CAAGCAGAATAAGATGTACACTTGTACTATCTTACTGCTTTTAAAGCAAAATATGGACTAATCTGACAAGGCAGTTTGGGATTTTTACTTTGTAAAAACCAGAATGGCTTCCCAAGGTGTAAATCGCAAAGCGTACTCGAAACTTATTTTGCATGAAAATACACTAATCTGTTTTTTATGAACTCCTTATACATATGCTTATAAGTTGTCGCTCTATGGGGCGAGACTATTGTTTTTATACACAATGAATATCTGAGTTGATTTTATTTAATTCCACTATCCAATTGGGATATAGGACCAAGTATTGCAGCAACTAATGATATAGCCAATATTACTGCAATAACAATTCCGGAAATTATGAACATTACTTTTTTCTTTTCGGTATATTTGTCATTGCTGTTGATGTAAGCAGTAATCGAAGTCCAGGTGATAGGAATTATTGTAAGTATGAAACCATATTGAAAAATAAACCATGTACTTGCAGGCATAAACTCATAATAGTCTTTGTACCCTCTTGCCACCACACTAGCCGCACCCATTCCAAGTAAAATGATTGCCAATTGTATTAAAGCAATAATTGTTATCGGCTTTGCATAATAACTGTTCATATTAAGTTCCTGTTTAATATATTGATTTTAACCAACTCTACTTTTGTTATTAACTAATACCGCCTCCACCCATACTACAGAATCTAAATAACATAAACAGTGTGGGTTTGAAAATAAAAATTCCTAAAATTATTGCAATAGCCACTCCAGACCATACAAAGATTACCTTTGTTTTTTCAGAATATTTCTCATTACTATTTATATAAGCTGTAATAATAGTCCAAGTTATAGGAATTAATACGAGAAAAAAGCCTTGATTCATTACAATATTTGTTGAATTTCTGAGGTAGTGTGACAGTTCTACCTCTCTATATATTCTAAGAGCTACGCTTGCAGCACCCATTCCAAGTAGAATAATTGCCACCTGTATTAATGCAATTATCGTTATCGGTTTTGAATAATAACTGTTCATTTCAATATCTTTTTAAACATCCACATATTGAGTATATCTTCAAAAAAACTCCAAAGTTTTTTATATGTTTATATGACAGACCTACATTTGTCCGCCCCAAATAGGCATCGGTGCCGCAATCTTAAAAAACATAAAAAGTGCTAATATTATGGCAATTGCTAAACCCGAGTAAAGTAAGATTGCACTCTTTATTCCTGAACTGGTATTTTGAACATAGGCAGTCACAGCTCCCCATATGATTGGTATGAAAAGTAAATATATTCCATGATTTCTTATAAATATTATTGTGCCGGTAGTCGCGGCACCTAAATCTCTTGCCATTTTGGAGGCAATCCCAGCAGCAAGGATTCCTAAGACAATAATTGAAACCTGCATTAATGCAAATATAGCAATTGGTTTTGTGTACGGTGCCGCCATGTCATAATCCCTTCTAGTGCTGGTTGTTTGTATAATTATTACTGTTTATCAATCTTCGTGGTTTGGACGTCCAAAGCTGCTCACACTTTAACTCCAAGATCTTTTATGATAAATGGTTTCTGTATGAAGTTAATCTCTTTGTCCAGCAGTTCTGATGCTCTGCTATTATTCATAAACTATTAGTAGTAATTTCAATATTTATTTATCAAAACTTCAAGTTAATAGTATTACAATTTTATCACAATGGCAAGTTTTTTCTGATTATGAGGAAGATTTCCACTTAATTTTTCGGTTGATTCCTTTTCGGATCACAGATCCGACTCTACATTTCTTCCAATCAACATTATTAGAACGTAATGTAGTGTCCGAACTGTGTTCGGAGTATAAAAATAAAATTATCAAATCATCACCCAAAGAGTTACAATTTCAAAAGTCATTCCTTGATTCTATTGGGTTAAAGGAATGTTTTGTATATCAACTGAAAAACTAAAGAAGAGTTTCTTGTAAATTCAGTTTAGATATATAGATGATATATTGTTATACTGATGCAGTTTGTTGATCAATAATCTCCTGAATGTTCCCTTCCGTTTTCATAACGCCATCTTGAAGAAAAATTCCGTGAGAAGCCACTTGTTGTGCAAATGGCAAATCATGAGTTACAATTATAAAGCATGTTTCCTCTTGAAGTTCAGTCAGCCATTCTGCAAAGTCTGATGTTGTTTGTGAATCAAGAGCACTGGTTGGTTCATCCAGTAACATATATCTGGGTTGCAGCATAAGAGCACGAGCGATAGCTACACGTTGTGCTTGCCCACCACTGATCTGCAGAGGATATCGTTGAGCAAGATCTGCAATTGATAGTTTTTCAAGCATCTCCATTGCACTTTTTTGTGCTTGTTTTTCAGGAATTCCCAGAGCATTGATAGGAGCAAGGGTCATGTTTTTCATTACTGTTAAGTGAGGAAAAAGGTTAAGTTTCTGGAAAACCACGCCCACAATAGAGTGAATTGTTTTTTTATCAATCGTTGCAATATTTTGCCCATCAATAGTCACTTTTCCTATTGTTGGTCTTAAAAATTGGGCAATACAGTTAAGTAGTGTTGTTTTGCCGGAACCGCTATGCCCTAAAATTGCAAAAACATGTTCGGGTGGGAGTTTGACATTGATATCGTGCAAAGCATTAACTTTGCTACCTGGATATTTATAACTTAAATCATGAATTTCAATCATTGTACGAATCCTTTCTGGCGAATTTTTTTCTCTAGTACTCCGGCCATTTTCATTAGTGGAAAAGTAATTACAAAAAACATTACAGCAACAATAAAGTAATATTTGCTTGGTTCAAATGTTACAGAGATAATTGCTTGTGCTTCTCTTATTACTTCCGCAACAGAAATCACAGCAACTAGAGCTGTGTCTTTGGTTAGGGCAACTATAGAGTTCATAATGGACGGAATGGCTACCCGGAACGCCTGTGGCCAGACAACAAACCGAAATATTTGCACTTTGCTAAGATTTAGAGCTCGTCCGGCACGCGTTTGCCCCGGATCTACACTCATTAACCCTGACCGAATCACCTCTGCCATATAAGCCATTGAATTGATTCCCAATGTTCCAATTGCTGCAACATATGGAGAAAGTCCAAGTCCCATCCATGCAAACAGTAGTTGTATTAAAACAGGAGTGCCTCGTAAAAAGTCAATGATAGTACGAACAGGCCAGTAAAGCAATTTCCATTTGCCTGTTGATTGATTTAGTATCAAACCACATGGAATAGCTAAAACAAAGCCTATTAGCAGTGAAGCAAATGCGATAGAAAGAGTGACGATAAATCCTTTAGCAAGCTTTTTAATTATTACAGACTGACTCATTTGACTACCAATGTCAGCAGTTTTGCTTGATAGTCCAAAATATTTATCATGAATTTTCTGCATTGTTCCATCTGAGCGCATCTGCATAAGAGCATTATTTATCTGCTCAAGAAGTTTTTTGTCCTGTTTTCGAACAGGAATTGCTATATCTTCTGCATATAACATTGGACCTACTGGTACAAATGGTCGATCTGCTGATTTAATCTGCCATGAGCCTACAAGTCGATCAGAAACAAACCCTTGAATTCTTTTTGCCTCAAGCAACTCAAAAATTTCGACACTTGATTTCAGTGTGACCACATCAATATTGGGATATTTTTCATCTAGATATCGTTGATATGTCTCTCCAAGTACTGCTGCAATTTTTTTGTCATTACATTCATTTATACCATATATTTTTGATGGATTATCTCTATGAACAAATAGTTGAGCACCAGACTGATAGTAGGGCAAAGAAAAATTCACAGCTTTTGCGCGTTCAGGTGTTATAGCCATTGAACCAATAATTGCATCATACTTATTTGCCAGCAATCCTGCTAATATGCCATCCCATTCCGCAGCAATAATTTCCACATCTCGGTTTAGATATTTACCTATTTCTCTGGAAATATCGACATCAAATCCTGCCAATTCCCCGTCCTTATCATAGTAACTGAAAGGAGGATATTTTCCTGTCAGAGCAACACGCATGGAAGGCTGTCTGTCTTGAGCATAGATTTTTTCGGTGAAGCTTGTAGTCAAACTCAAGAAAAAGAGAAAATATATAGTCCACTTTTTATAACACATAATAAACATGTTATTCCTCCTTATTTTTGTAGTATATTTGTTCTGTGTCTTCCAGCGAATTGACAATATTCAGATTTATGAATCTTTTTTTCATTGTATTTCTTTCGTTAATTTTTCAGCGACGACTAACAATTGGCATCTGATTTGTTGCAGATTATTTTGATATCCGATTAGAACTGATGACACTTCTAATAGAAAATAGACATATAAACACACGAATATAATGTTCATGTATTTCAAAGGTGTCTTCTGTTTTTGACAGCACATCTTTGAGAGAGTCGTATTTAAGTACTCGCTGTACATTATAAGGTATTATAGCAAAGAATACAACCTTTGTTTGTCAAAAATTGAATATACCTCAATTTTTCGGTTGAGAACCCCTCAGTCATGCACGCATGACAGCTCCTCCCGCCGAGCGGGACTAGCGAGCTAGCCGAGGAGCAGTTGTAAAACTTGCAATTCAAAAGGATTACAAAACAACTCACCCACTCCTCCTGTCGCTTCGCTCTAGTTATTCGTGGAGCGTCGTTCGTTGATCGCAGCACAACAACTCAACGCACGCCGAACATTAGTTCGCCAAAGCTCCTCCCGCTTTTAGGGGAGGTGGCGATCCTGCAACTACTTTGTTTTCTAAAAAAGTAAAGTAGTAGCTGGAGAGACGGAGGGGTATCTCTCAACCGTAATCTTAACCTGCTGACAAAGTCAGTACTTTCCACTTAACACTTCCCACTTATAACCGCTGGCAACGCCAGCTTTGGAGGTGCCGAAGGCGGGAGGGGTCGTATTGGGCATAATTTCTTGAATATTAAGCTTTTACACATATTTATCTCCAACCGAAAAACTAGGGGTAGTTTGCTTCTCAATTTTCAGGTTGAGTTATTGCATGGCGGCATATCCGTCGGTCATCGACCGACGCTACAGCCATTAATCTTGCAAGTAACCGTTAAAATGCACATTTCATACTGTAGCGGCGGTCGCTGACCGACGAAAAAAATTAACTTAAAATTAAGCTTTTCATGGTTAACCAATTCTTAAGAGTTGATTATTTCTGAGTATGTGAGGATTTCTCTGTTTTTGGCGAGGAAGATGATTTGTTTGGTGATTGATGTTTCTGTTTTTTTAAATTCAAGGTCGCAGGGATGAAGAGCAACTCGGACAACTGGTTTATTGCGATTAATACGTGTCCATAGTGGTTCCCATATGCATGAGACTACACGTCGCCATGGGGAACGCGATGAGTAGACAATTACAGGTGCTTTAATGAAAGAATCATCTTTAATGTTTTTAATGCCATGAAATGTGGTGGTATAGCTGAAGCCTAAGTCTGTAAGGGCTTGTATAGCATTGGCATTCATCAACCACGCAGGTGCCACAAATCCAACAGGAGATATATCAAAATTCTTTAAAGCACTAAGGCCTTGTTCTACCCTGTTTTTTGCATCGTCATAGGTGATACGGAAAAATTCGCCCTCGCCAGCGGTATAAAAGTTGGCAGTCAAATAATCTTTGAGACTCTGTTTCTCTCGGGTTACACGCTCTTCAATGTGAAAAAGTGAATGCAGGACAATCTCATATCCATCAGCCTGCATGTTTTGAAGCCATTTGCCAAATTTCGGATAGTCTTCGATTTTATACTGATTGTGCCAATTGGGGACAGCAAGTATAGATGTTTTCGATATTCCTAAACCTGCAAGTTTTTTTATGTATTTGTCGTATAGTTCAAAGTTTTTAGGATGAACATCATGTAATGATACGTTTATCTTCATCAAATTTTTTCTTTCTGTAGTCTATAACAACTGTTGAAACGTAGACTCCTGTTTTGCCAAAATCTTTGAATTTTGTGATCTCTCTGCGATCATAAAGTTCAACACCATATCTCTCAAAAACTTTGTGCGAACGTCCGTTTTCTTCGTATGTCTGGATTTGTCCATAGATGAGAGGAACTTTTTTGTCTTGTAAAAATGCGAGATAACCAAAAACAATCTGCCTTCCGATTCTCCCCTGTCGATAACCATTCAGGAGATTAACGTGAAAATGTGCGGCATTTTTTGGTGCATCAGGAGTTTCTGAATTTGCTTTTGTCAGAAACCATTTTATAAATTTAAGAGTCTGTTTATCATATTTACCGGAGATTATACGCCAGATAACTGTTGGTATTTTCTTGATGACAATCATCGCCTGCTTAAGTGGATAGGCTTTGTGATTTAGACAGCCTATGATATAGCCTATTACTTCTCCATCCACTTCAGCAACCATGGCATTTTCAGGTTCATTGTCCGTATAGTATGATGTGAAGAAGTCTGCAAAAATTTCTCGATCGCAAAAAAGTGTATCTACAGGGTCCCCCATGAAGCCTGTGTCACAACATATTTTCCTTACAGCATCTCTATCTTTTTCTTCGTATGGTCTTATTTCCGCTTTTATTTTCTCTTTATCAATCATATTAATTAGGTTGGTGGTTAAGTGGTTTGGTGGCAAAACAAGTCATTTGTTATCGCTAAATTTAGTGTATCATACAAAATATCGCTCAAATTGTCGAATGAAAAAGAGATGTTTAGTTTCATTCCTTGATTTTTCGGTTGAGCACCTTTTCTGTCAGCGGGGACGCTGACCCTCCCATTGTGCAGTTTAATATTATATTGCAAGCAGGGAGAAACACCCCTCCGTTCTCGTTCCTCGAACACCTCCTCCCGCAGAGCGGGACTAGCAAAGCCAGCCGGGGAGGAGCTAATACGTCCTCGGCGTCCGTTGAAAACAATTTCAGCGTTCATCACCCACACCGCAAAAAAAACGTCTCTCATTTCCTGATTTTATTGACTCAAACGCACATATTTATCTCCAACCTAAAAGTTAAGGTTTAATTATGTGAAGTCAGTTGTTGACAAAGTCACAAATTTTGCATAATCTATAAAAAAATCAAAGGGTAACTATGGAATACAAAAATTATTTTTCACCGGACAATCTTGTTAATTCAGATTTCATATCCACAGAGATTCCTCATGGACTGCTTTGGTTCTTCATAATTTTTTGTGGGCAACTGATATTTATTCGCCCCCTCCATGCTTCACTCAGCAGCTTAAGATAAAGAGGCGACAATGGAGGTTTTATGTCTTTTGTGTCGTTTGGGGTTGGTTTTGCTCTTGCTCCAATTTCTATTTATAGAGAATTCCTTTCAGAGTAGAAAAAGGTTTAAAGATCTTTTTCTGCTTGCTGAAATTGGTTTTACTTATTCTTTTGAATTGCTGTATAAAAAGTCTAGTCAAAAATGTTCAATGTTCCCCGTTTTGGCAAGTATGTATCTTCAGATGAAGTTAGGAATGATGTAATTACAGGATAGTCTGTTAGGGTGGCTCCTGCACTACGTTTCTTCTCTCCAATGAAAGAAGAAGCACCTGCGGGTATATTTGTAACTAGCGATACAATTCCCATGGAACCCCAGTCATCGGTTCCGGTAAAAAATCTTTTAACACCAACAGATTGTTGTGCAAATCCGGTGTTGTTGGTACAACTAATTCTAAAGTGTCCAGTCTGGTTTGCGCCGGCATATGTGCTGCCAGCCATTGATAGTGCCGCAAAAGCATTGACGCTGGAAGAAGTATGTGAAAGTTGACTGTTTAAACCAGGTATAGGTGTCCACGTAGTGGCAGAGTTGACGCTTTGAGCAGCACTGTCCATTTTTGCTGGAAAATATCCGCTTGCTGTTGAATTTGTATAAGACAAAGCAAAGGAGGCAAGCGTTGAATTCAATGTGTTGACAGTTACAGCATCTGTAAGTGACTTTGATGTGACTCTAATTTCATATTTGCCATTTGTTAGGTTTGGTGCCAAACCAAAAAGAGAGATGGCTCCTAGATCATTTGATCCACTTAAATTGCGTCGAGTCTCAATTCCTGTATCAGCCCAGGTCCCTCCTATGCTGCGAATCTCAAAACGCCACATACCTTCCACTGCATCTCCGTCAGAACTTGAATTAACTGCGGCAGCCATGAATATAGAATTGTCATTCGCCACACGGTCAACCGAAACAGTGGTAACTAGACCAACATCTGTGTAGGTCGTCGATGAAACTGCAGATTTGGCGCTAATGGATGCCATGCTTGATGACATAATACTACCTTCATCTGTCACCATAGGAATGGCACACAAGTTTGCTCCAAATAGTGTAATCTCCTGGCTGGTTGAACTGGCAAAATTCAAATTAAATGTTTGATTTCCTTGTGTAACATTTGTGAAAAGGTGTGCAGCTGAAGCACTTCCGGTATCACTGGTGCCAGATAGGTAACGCCGCATGGTTACGGACTCTTGTGCCCCATATGTCAACTTCCACAACATATATGTACTTTTTGTTTTGTTTGATTTAAGAGAAAAAGTTGATAAAACAAGGACATTTGCCGCTGCAGGAACATTGGCCGTAACGTCAAGTGCTGTTTCAAAAGAGGTCGAAATTGTTGTGACTCCTTGTGCAGGGTCGCCAGATATAGTAGATTGAACAGGTGATATGTTTTCAGCGGCATACAGTTTAGTAAACGAGAAAAACATTGCACATATGGCAATAAAAAAACAAATTTTTTTCATGATTTCATCTCCTTATGTATAATTATTTTAAAGAAAGCAAATGTATTAATATAAATACATTTGTAAATAAACATCTTTTAATCATATTCCTTTTGAATTTAAAATGCAACAATTAAATTGAATTAATTGTTAATTACCTTGATTTTTCGGTTGAATGTCCTTTCGGCGGGGTGAAGCACCCCGGCCCTATAGTTACGGATGCTGCAACCAAAGCTAAATCCTTGATTTGCAAGT
>JAQICX010000074.1 GCA_027858345.1 Kiritimatiellia bacterium
TCAATCGGCCAAGAGAAGAGCCAGAGGCTATCGATCAACCAAAAACCTTATCAATATGGCTTACCTCATCGCGGGAAAACTGGAATTCAGGCTACCCACTTGAAACAGCGAGGAGCCAAATTTCAATTACAGAAGAGCAGGAGGTGAGTGAATATTGGGTTAAGTGTATGGTGGATAAAGTCATACCTCATGTCAAAATTTTCTTATCAATATAATGGTTGAATTTTAGATAAAATGGATACTTCATTTAAAAAAATAGTAGTGCAAATTGGCTCTTATGGTGGATGGCTAATAGTTTCAAAAAGTATTGGCTTCATGTTGTTACCTCTCTATACGCACTATCTTACGCCTGCAGATTATGGTGTCTTAGCTTTATTAGATGTGTTTGCAACGTATTTTGGTATTGTTGTGAGCGCAGGATTTAGCAATTCTTTGATGAGGTACTATCATAAGCATAAAAAAATTAGGTGGCACAAAATTGTATATAGTTCATGTGTTACTTCGGTCTTTTCTATTGGGTTAATTGCGCTATCAATTTCTTTACTATTGAACCTAATTTATTTATCAGTTAGTGACGTAGGTTATATTAAGTCAGATATAATATTTTATATACTTATTACTACTTTTATCAACTCTGTTTCTGGTATTACTTTTACGTTGTTGCGAGTCCAGGGAAAAGTAAAAGCTTTTATCACAATAAATGCTATAAATTTATTTATATCCGTGTCTTTAAACATTGTTCTTATTGCTGTTTTAGGGTTAGGCGTATACGGTTTTATTTATTCAGGTTTGATATCGGCAGTCTTTGCTGTTTCTATTCAAACCTTTTGGGTTTCACGCTATTTTTTTACAGCACCTAGCAAGAAACTTATTAAGCTAATGGTTAAATATTCGTCTCCATATATTTTAACGGGATTTGTTAACGCCTTCACTCACAATATGGGTATCATATGCCTTACGATTGTTGGTGATTTATCCCAGACTGGAATTTATGCCGTTGGCCAGAAAATTGCTTCTATCGTTGGTGTTGTGGGTTCATCGATAGCCCTGGCGTGGACTCCGCATATGTTTAAAATATCGAATGATAAAGACTCTGCACAGGTATACGCAAAAAGTACTTTATTAATTTTTACTTTTATGCTTTTTATTGGTTTGTGTTTAACTGTAGTTTCTGGTCCTATTATAAATTTAATGACTAGCTCTAGCTATCACTCAGCAATAATAGTGATCTTACCTATTGCAATTGGACAGTCATTGTTTGTACTTATGCCTGTTCTAAGGATTGGTATTAATATTACTAACAAAACTAAGTATATACCTTTAATTAGTTTTGTGTCTGTTTTGATAGGTTTTCCGATAGCTCTATACTTAAGTAATATTTATGGCATGTATGGTGTTGCGTGGGGTTTAAGCTTGACTTGGGCTATTAATGTTTTGCTTACAATGTTGGCTTCCTCAAGGTTATATTCAATACCTTACGACTACAAAAATATTTTAATTGTAATATTTAGTTTTGTAATGTCTATAGCTTTTTATTATTATTATATTCACATTGAATTGTTAAGTATTCTTTCCATCCTTATATATATTTTAATGATTTATGTTGCAGGAGTATTTTCGGCCGAAATTAAGAGTATTATGGATAATGGTGGATTATGAATCGCCTAGGGGGTGTCTGGGACTCCAAGCTTTAAGAGTACGGGGTCATATGTAATAGCAAACGACGTCTAGCTAGGTGGGACTTGTTCAAGTCAGTATTCTATCAAAGTTGGGAGTGTCTAAAGTTTACTTGTCAATTGACAACCGCATTTCCTACGATAACGAATTGACTGAGACAATCACCGGTCCTTACAGAACGGAAGTCATCCACCATCGATGCACTGGAAGTGCCTAGAGCCGGTTGAGTATGCGACTCTTGAGTGGTTCAATAATTGTTGGTTGATGAAACCGATTGGAAATATTCCGCCGGCAGAACGAGAGATGGAATATTATAGGCTAGAGGAGTCAAGCGAAGCTGCCTGGCTGAAACGAAAACAGTCTTCGGGAAATACAAAGCAAATTATTAGGGTAGAATATGTTGTGTGAAGGTTTAAAGGCACTAGCGAGTCAAGATATTCGCGTCATGCTTCTAAGGGATAAGTTTGTTTTTTTAGACAAATTAACTGAACTTGATATTTTAATCTCCGAGAAAGAAATTGATCGAGCACAGGATGTTCTTTCTGGGCAAGGGTGGTTCTTTTACCGGAATAATAAGTTTTTGAGTCATAAATATGTTGCAGTTAAATATTACCTAAATTGTTTGTATATATTGGACATCCATATTTCTTTGATTCAGAATGGTTTGATTTACTTGGATAACTCTTGGTTCTTTCTTAATTCAACTGAAGTTGAAAAAAACTTATATGAACCAAATGAAGCTTCATATATTTATCATCTAGTGATGCATACAATTTTGGGTAAGAGGAAATTAAGTCCAAAATATTTTGAACAGATAAATTCACTCGCCTTAACCGATGATCAAATAGAGGAAATATACACAGTTGCTAAAGCATATGACATTGATGATGTTTTTCGTAAAGTGATTCCTGATATGATAAATGTGTTATCCGATGTTGTGGAGGTTAAGAGGTTTCGTGAAATTATTTTTCCTAGGTTAGTCTCTCACGATAGGGGTTATTCATGGCGCAAATTTGTATGCTTATTTCTCAGGACATATGGTTTTATTGTCGGTCGTGGTAGGGGTATCGTAATTGCCTTTGTTGGCCCAGACGGTGCTGGCAAATCATCTTTTATAGAAGAGCTGTCTACTCAGTTGATAGATTTTGGGCTGCCTGTTCGGCAGGCATATATGGGGCCTTGGGATCGTAATAAATTATTTACTTCAAAGGTTCTCGAATATTATGGTGCTAATCCGAATGACATAATTGTTGGACTGGATTCTGTTAGTGGCAAGGTGGCTCGGTTGGTTAAGCTATTTAAGGGGCTAGTTAGACGTTATTTGTATTATTTTAATGTTCCTCTTGAGTTTTGGTTTCGGTATTTAAAATATGTTTTACCTCAATCTCGATATGGACGTATTGTTCTTTTAGATCGTTATGTCTATGACATTGAAGTCGGTTATAAAAATAAAGAAATTAAAAATAACAAAAAAATACATCGTTTAATAACATTACTATGCCCTAAGCCAGATATTACTGTATTGCTTTATAACGAGCCCAAAGTAATTTGGTCCAGAAAAAAGGAAGACAGGATTGATGATATTGAATGGTCTATGAACAAATATATTAATCTTTCAAATAAATATGGATTTGAAAAAATATTAACTAACAAGCAATGTAAAATTTCAGTAAGTGATTTTATAAAAATGCATTTAAAAAAAATTTATAGTTTAAAATCAGATACACATCTTCGAGATTAGTTAGCCTTAAAATTTAATTGAAGGTAGGTTTATGTTCAAAATTATAAATATAGTCGGTGCTCGTCCGAATTTTATGAAAATGGCTCCTATTATAGAGGCTTTGACGCAACACTCGGCATTTATCCAACATTTACTTGTTCATACCGGCCAGCATTACGACGAAAAAATGAGTAAATCATTTTTTAAGGATCTGGGCATGCCTGTGCCGGATATTAATCTTGAGGTTGGTTCTGGGAGTCATGCTGAGCAGACAGCAAAAATTATGGTTGAATTTGAAAAGGTATGTCTGAGTGAAAATCCTGATCTTGTTTTAGTTGTGGGTGATGTGAATTCAACAATGGCTTGTACCATAACTGCTAAAAAACTGGGTATCAAAGTCGCTCATGTTGAGGCTGGTTTGCGTTCTCGAGACATGTCGATGCCTGAAGAAATTAATCGTTTATGTACTGATGTTTTATGTGACTATCTTTTCACAACGGATTGTTTTGCAAATGGCAATCTGAAAGCAGAAGGTATTGCCGAGGAGAAAATATATTTTGTTGGCAATGTTATGATTGATACGTTGCTTAAGCATAAAAAAATGGCTTCGGAGCTAACATTGACACAGGCTCTTGGATTAAAAGCAAAAGAGTATGCTGTGCTGACCATGCATCGTCCTGGGAATGTTGATGACCGAGGTGTTTTGAAGGGTATTCTTGATGCATTAAAGGAGATATCTGAACGTCTTCCAATTATTTTCCCCATTCACCCTCGAACAAAAAAAATGATAGAAAAATTCGGATTTCAACATTATTTCAATGAAACCGGTGATGTGGAAGGTGTATGGCTAACAGAACCCCTCGGTTATTTGGAATTTTTGCACTTGAATATGAATGCTTGTTTGGTTTTGACCGATAGTGGTGGTTTACAGGAAGAGACGACTGTTCTCGGTGTTCCGTGTATTACTATGCGCCCCAATACCGAAAGGCCTATTACGTGTGAGGTTGGTACAAATGTCATGGTTGGAAATGATAAAGATATAATTTTAAAAGAAGCTTTTAAGGTGCTTGATGGTCACGCTATAAAAGGTAATCTGGTTATGCACTAAACTCAAGTTGAAGTTGGACAAACTTCTGGAGTCAGCTTCAGCTGTGAGTTTGTTATCGGCGATGCCTGTGCTGCTTGTTGCATGATTCTCCAGAATTTTTT
>JAQICX010000070.1 GCA_027858345.1 Kiritimatiellia bacterium
AGGTTATTTATTGAAAAATATTAATAAATTTGTTACCATTTATATAAATAAGTGATGATAAAATTATATT
The DNA here is from genome assembly GCA_027858345.1 of Kiritimatiellia bacterium. GTDB lineage: Bacteria > Verrucomicrobiota > Kiritimatiellia > JAQICX01 > JAQICX01 > JAQICX01. The sequence goes on from JAQICX010000070.1 coordinate 71, forward strand.
TTCATCACGTCAGAAAATTTAGTTAAACTTTGGTCATAATAAACTATAAAATAGGGAGTATTTTCTTTTATGACGACAGACAAAAAACGCCAAGAATATGATGCATCAAACATCACGGTTCTTGAAGGTCTTGAAGCCGTAAGGTTGAGGCCTGCCATGTATATTGGCGACACAACAGAGCGAGGGTTACACCACTGTGTTTATGAAGCGGTTGATAATAGTATTGACGAGGCTTTAGCTGGATACTGTACAGATATTTCAGTTAGGGTGAACGCAGACGGATCTGTGACCGTTAAGGATAATGGTCGTGGAATCCCGGTCGACATGCATGTGACTGAACACAAACCGGCTGTTGAAGTTGTTTTGACAACTTTACATTCAGGTGGTAAGTTTAATAATGACTCCTACAAGGTTTCAGGCGGACTACACGGAGTGGGAGTTTCATGTGTAAACGCACTAAGTGAATGGTTTGAAGTTGAAGTTCGCCGTGACGGCAAGATTCATCATCAACGTTTTGAAAAAGGTGCACCTGTGACAAAGTTAAAGGTTATCGGCAAGACAGCCGAGACTGGTACAACTGTTAGCTTTTATCCAGATTCAACCATCTTTCATACAATGCAATACCATTGGGATATTCTTGAAAATAGATTGAGAGAGCTTGCTTTCCTAAACAAAGGCATTAATATTACCTTAACAATGGATGAGGCAGAGCGTTCAGAGCTGTTTCATTATGAGGGTGGTATTGTTGAATTTGTTAAGCACAGAGTTCAAAAGCAAAAACCTCTACATGAAGAAGTAATATATTTTGAAAAAGAGCGCGACAAAGTATCAGTAGAAATTGCCATGCAATACGCAGAAAACTCTTATTCTGAAAACATTGCATCTTTTGCAAATAACATTAACACAATTGAGGGCGGAACACATCTTAGCGGTTTTAGATCTGCTCTTACAAGAACTTTCAACTCATATGCAAAATCTGCAAAACTGTTGAAAGAGAAAGAGACAATGTCCGGCGAAGATATTCGAGAAGGATTGAATGCTATTATCAGTATTAAAATTCCCAATCCACAATTCGAAGGACAAACCAAAACAAAACTTGGCAACGGAGAAGTTCAAGGTATTGTTGAAAATGTTGTCAACGAAGAACTTTCTAGATATTTAGAAGAAAATCCGGCAGTTGCAAAAAATATTATCACCAAATCTGTTCTTGCTGCGAGAGCACGAGATGCTGCTCGTAAAGCTCGTGATTTGACACGTCGCAAAGGTGCACTTGATAGTGCTGCCCTACCTGGCAAGCTAGCCGACTGTTCGGAAAAAGATCCTGCAAAGTGTGAGCTATATGTAGTGGAAGGCGACAGTGCTGGTGGTTCAGCGAAGCAGGGAAGAAATCGTGAATTTCAAGCAATCTTGCCTTTGCGAGGCAAGGTAATCAATGTTGAAAAAGCGAGACTCGACAAAATCTTAAACAATCGAGAAATCAGAACGCTGATTACTGCAATTGGAGCAGGTATCGGTAAAGATGATTTTCAGGCAGATAAAATCAGATATCACAAAATTATTATTATGACAGATGCGGATGTTGATGGTGCTCATATCAGAACACTTCTCTTGACATTTTTCTACAGACAAATGCCTGAATTGCTTGAACGAGGATATGTATATTTGGCACAACCGCCTCTATATAAGATTTCAAAAGGCAAGCATGAAGAATATTTGGAATCAGAAGAACAGTTGACTGAAAAGCTGCTAAACCTGGGAATATCTGATTTGACATATAAATCAGCTAACGGTGAGGTGGAACTTCAAGACAGAAAACTTAAAGAAGTCCTTGATATTGTTATAAAGCTTGAACAAACAGCTACAAATCTTAGCAGAAAGAGAATTATACTTTCTGAGTTTCTTAAACTATATAATGAAGACACAAAATGTCTGCCAAAATATAAAGCGATAACAAATACTCACGGTGAAACTAGAGTCTATTATTTATATACAGACGAAGAACTACGCATATTGAATGATAAATTTGATAGCTCTTTAGAAGGAAACGAACAAACTGTTTATGAATGGGAAGAGTTATTCTTTTCAAACACAATCACAAAACAGTTTGAAAAGCTCGGTGAATTTGGAGTGACAATGGATGACTATATTTTTGAGTCAGAAGATACTCCAAAGGGCTTCCTCACAGACCAAAGAGATAACCAGCTTTCTGTTATGTCTCTACCAATGCTGCTTGAAACAGTAAGATTACTTGGCAGAAAAGGTATAAATGTTCAGCGATACAAGGGTCTTGGTGAAATGAATCCAGACCAGCTGTATGATACAACAATGGACCCAGACAACCGCAAGATACTCAAGGTTTCTCTTGAAAACAGAAATACAGCAGATGATATGTTTGTAACGCTTATGGGTGACGAAGTTGAACCTCGTAAAAAGTTTATTGAAGAAAATGCACTTTATGCAAAAAATATTGATATTTAGGAAATAAAAAAATGGAAGAACAAGAAAACAACATTTTACCAAGCTTCAATAGTATTAATATTGAAGATGAAATGCGCGTTTCATACATTGATTATTCAATGAGTGTTATTATTGGGCGTGCACTGCCGGATGTCAGAGACGGGTTAAAGCCTGTTCACAGACGTGTTTTGTTTGCTATGAAAGATTTGGCAAACTATCATAATAGACCTTATAAAAAATCAGCTCGTATAGTTGGTGACGTTATTGGTAAGTATCATCCACACGGTGATACAGCAGTTTATGAAACAGCGGTTCGTATGGCACAGGAGTTCTCAATGAGATATATGCTTATTGATGGACAAGGAAACTTTGGTTCAATCGATGGTGACAGCGCTGCAGCCATGAGATATACAGAAATTCGTATGCAGAGAATGGCAGAAGATTTACTGGAAGATCTTGACAAAGAGACTGTTGATTTTGGGCCTAACTATGATGAGTCGCTAGAGCAACCATTGGTTCTGCCTGCAAAACTACCAAATCTGTTGTTAAACGGATCAACAGGGATTGCTGTTGGTATGGCAACAAACGTGCCGCCTCACAATCTTGGAGAACTATCAGATGCAATAATATATCAGATTGACAATCCAAATTGTGAAGTTGAAGACTTAATGCAGTTTGTAAAGGGACCTGACTTCCCTACTGGCGGAATTATCTGTGGAACAAAAGCAATATATGATATGTATAAGTATGGACGAGGTCATATACGAGTCAGAGGCAAATGTATAACAGAAGAGTTAAGCAGTGGTCGAGAAAGAATTATCATCACGGAAATTCCTTATACAGTAAACAAAGCCAAAATGATTGAAGCGACAGCAAGACTTGTTAATGACAAAGTTATTGAGGGTATATCTGATATAAGAGATGAGTCAAATAAAGATGGCATACGTGTTGTAATTGAACTAAAACGTAAGGCAATGGCAGAGGTTGTTCTCAACCAGTTATACAAACACACTCAGATGCAGACAACATTTGCCGCTAATGTGCTTGCAATTGACAATGGCAGACCCAAAAGACTGGATCTCAAAACTTATATCAAATGTTTTACTGATCACCGTTTTGAAGTTATCACAAGACGAACAAAGTTTGATTTGCGCAAAGCAGAAGAGCGTGCTCATATTCTTGACGGTTTCAAAATTGCTTTGGATAATCTCGATGAGCTGGTTAGAATTATCAGAGCATCTAAAAACAGAGATGAAGCTCGTGAAAGAATTATTGAACGTTTTGCATTCTCTGATATACAGGCAAAAACAATTCTTGAAATGCGTCTATACCAACTGACTGGTATGGAAAGAGAAAAGGTTGAAGATGAGTATAGAGAATTGATGATTAAAATCAATTACTTTAAGGATCTACTTGCAAACCCATTTAAGATCTACGAGATCATCAAAGAAGACCTTCTTGAAATGAAGGGAAAATATGGTGACGAACGTAGAACATCAATTGAAATGTGGGAAGGCGACATCGACTTTGAGGATTTAATCGAAGATAAGCCTTGTATTATAACTATTACAGACAACGGCTATATAAGTCGAGTTCCAATAAACACATTTAAAGAGCAAAGACGTGGCGGAAAAGGTGTTTTGGGAATGTCAACAAATGAAGATGACAATGTTGATCAACTATTTGTTGCCAACACACATGACACAATGATGTTCTTCACTCAAACAGGTCGTGGATATTGGTTGAAAGTTTACAGGATTCCGGAAGCAACAAGAACATCAAAAGGTCGAGCAATCATCAACTTGCTAAACTTGCAGGAAGATGAAATAATCACAAAAACAATATCTGTCAAGGAATTTGATGATGAACACTTTATGGTAATGGCAACAGAACGTGGCGTTGTGAAAAAATCTCGTCTGAGCCAATATAAAAACATTCGTCAGAAAGGTGTTAACTCTATCAATCTTGATGAGGGTGACACAATGATTGGTGTTGAAATCACAGATGGCACAAAAGACATTATGCTTGCAACAAGAAACGGCAAGAGCATACGATTCCACGAAGATCAGGCTAGAGAAGTTGGTCGTGTATCACGTGGTGTTAGAGGCATCAAGTTAAGCGGTGATGACATTGTTAAGTCAATGGTCATTGTTGATGATGATGCAAATGTTCTCTTCTGCTGTGAAAATGGTTTTGGCAAACGAAGCAAGTTCGAAGATTATAGACCTCAGGGTAGAGGTGGCCAGGGACTGATTGCAATCAAGACCTCTGAACGTAACGGTAAAGTTGTTTCTGCACATGTCGTTAAAGATGAAGATGCACTAATGCTTCTTACATTAAAAGGTAAAATGGTTAGGACTAGTGTTGAATCAATCTCACTTGTTGGTAGGTACGCTCAAGGCGTAACTCTAATCAACTTGAGAGATGACGACAAACTGATTGCAACATCAACTTTCACGCCAGAACCAGAACTCGAAGAAATCGAAGAAGAAGGAGTGGTTACTGATGCTGAAATTACAGAAGCAACTACTGAGGGTTCTTCCGAAACGGTTGAAACAGAAGAAGTGCCTAATGTTGAGACTCCTGCAGAAGAGGAAACTCCTTCCGAAGAGTAAATGATCAAAATATAATCACAAAAAAGCCGCAATGAAAATTGCGGCTTTTTTGTTTAAACTAGGGTTTACTGGTTAGTAGCTGGACTGCACTCTTTTTTGCATAAATTGCCAAAACCCGTGCACTTTATAGGTGTGTTTTCTCTCATAAAGCCTTATTGGCGAATTATTTATGAATTGACCAGCAAACCCTAAGCTAAAACTTCATGTAGGCAAAAAAATAGCCCGTACAACCCTACGTGAAGCAGAGAGTACGAGCATAGCATTTCTGAAATTCTCGTTTGGAAGATATTAAATATACTTAAGAACCATGCTCTTAAGCTCTTCTTTTTTCTTGGCTCCAATAGCCTGTTCTTTAACTTCTCCATTTTGCAGAACCAGCAACATTGGAATTGAACGAACGCCAAATTGAGCTGCCAAGTCTTGAGACTTGTCAACATCAACTTTTGCTATCTTAAATTTGCCGTCAGACTCAGCCGCTAATTCATCAAGCACTGGACCTATAACTTTACAAGGACCACACCAAGTTGCCCAAAAATCTACCAAAACAGGTACATCACTATCTAAAACCTCTGCCTGCCAGGAAGCAGAATCAACATGTAAAACATCACTCATGATTAATCCATCTCTTTCTTATGTTATTATTGTAAAATTTGTCCTACCCAAGCTAATCCTGAATTAGGTAATTGGGCAACCTGTACATATATAGCAACAGCCATAACAACGCATGCTAAAACTCCTACAACGGCAAAAACCCAATGAGGTTTATCCTCTGCAACTGCAACATATCCAGTATTAGCAAAGCGATCTGCAATATATGCACCACCCAGTTGGGCCTTATTGGTTTGCAATTTAGGTCCTTTAGATTCTGCAGCTGAGTCAACCGTAGGTGTTTCAGGTGCAGAAGGTTTTTTTGCCTTGATTGTCTTTTTTCTAGTTGGAGTAATTCCTTCATCAGAAGGCTCAACAGAAGGAGTAACCTTTGGTGTAATAACAGGTCTTTTCAACTTAACCGTTTTTGGACGGCTAGTTTGAGCGACAGGTTGTTCAACCGGTTCTTCTTCTGAACTAGTCATTATAGAATCTAAAGTAATTCTTGAAGTTTGACTCTTCCCAGACTGATCCTTACTTTCAGGAGAAATTGCTTTTGGCTTTTCTACAACATCTGCAGACTCACTTTTGGCAATATTAATTGGCTTTGGAACAGCAGAATCAAGAGGAATCCTTGATGTTTCTGATTTTTTAACCACTGGTTTCAAATCCACCTTAACAGATGATGTGTCAACAGACTCTTTTAACTGAATTGTTTTATTCTTTGGTTTATCAATTGTTGATTCATCAACAGGAACAACAGGAGTCTTGGGTGCAACTTTTTTAATTGGTTTAATTTTGATTGTCGCAGGACCGCTGTCAGCACTGTCAGCGCTATCTATAGCTGTATCAGGTTTGTTAATCTTTAATTTTACTCTTGGTGGCACTCCACCATTGTTTTCTTCAGCTGCCATAACTTTACTCCAAAACTTTATATTCTTAATCAAAAACTCTTATATAAATCTTTATCTACCTGCATATTATGAAATATGTTCATTTTTTGCAAGTTTAAATTTCAAGAATGTCTGCTTCTTTTAATTTAAAAGCCTTGTCGACTTTCTCAATTGACGCATCTGTCATATTTTGTACATCTTTTAAGACCACATTTAAATCATCTTCAGTAATGTCAGAATCCTTCTGCATTTTCTTTGCAATATCATTTGCTTCACGGCGAACATTACGAATTGCAATCTTTGCATCTTCTGACATACGACTAGTAACTTTTACCAGATCTTTACGTCTTTGTTCGTCAAGTTCTGGTATTGGAACCCTAATGACCTTGCCATCATTCAATGGTGTAACACCAATGTTTGCCTCTAAAATAGCTTTTTCAATTTGCGTCAAAACCGACGGATCATAAGAACTGATTACTATCAGACGTGGTTCTGGGGTTGAAATGTTAGCCATTTCTTTCAAGCGAGTCATTACGCCATAGTATGAGACTTCAATGTTCTCAACAAGTGCTGGTGATGCTTTCCCTGTTCTAACACCACTAAACTCTTCTTTCAAAAACTCAACTGTTTTTTCCATTTTTTCTTCAGCAGAAAAAATAATTTCTTCAATATCCATTTTTTTACTCCTAGTTTATGTCGTACTACGTAATACGAGCTAAGCTTTATTTTTCTAAATTTAATTATGTATTAGAGCATTTCGCTCATGAAACGCAGTAAATCTTTGTCCTGCGGCTTCCGCTTAATCTTTCAAAAAAACAGGCAATAGGCTTGCTATGACTTGATTTTTTTTAAAGCCCAACGTCGTCCTCGAATAAAATCTTTACAGCGTTTCATTTGTTCAATGCTCTAATGTACCAAAGTACCAACTGTTTGTCCATTTGCAATATCTAAAAGCGATGTTCCGTCAAAGAAACTAGAAACAACAATTGGAATTTTATTTTCCATGCAAAGAGCAAAAGCAGCTCCATCCATAACTTTTAATGATTTTGACAAAGCTTCCGCATATGAAAGTTCATGATATTTTGTTGCATTTACATCTTTTGCTGGGTCGGCAGAATAAACGCCATCAACTTTCGTTGCTTTAATAAGCAGATCGGCATTTATTTCGCTAGCACGTAATGCAGCCGCTGAATCTGTACTAAAATATGGATTTCCAGTTCCACCGGCAAAAATAAGAACTCTCCCTTTTTCAAAATGGCGGATGGCACGTCTTAATATAAAAGTTTCAGCAACCTGACGCATTTCAATTGATGTCATCACTCTTGTATCAACACCACTCTTTTCCAAAGCATTCTGCAGAGCAAGTGAATTAATGATTGTTGCCAACATGCCCATATAGTCACCAGATGTTCTATCAATTCCCTTTTCCTGACCACTTAAACCTCTAAAAATATTTCCGCCACCAATAACAATCCCAACTTGAACCCCATTTTCTACCAGTTCCCTGACTCTCACTGCCATCTGACTTAAAACTTCAGAGTCAATACTTTGTGCAGCATCATTGTTTCTTAAAATTTCTCCACTCAATTTCAGCAAGATTCTCTTATATTTCATACTTTCCCTTTTTTTACAATGTCATGACAAAAACAATTCATTAGCGATTATATGAAAAATCACAAAAATTTGCAACAAGTAATTATCTGAGATTTTTGAGAATTGAGCAGTCCTTAGTTTTTCGGTTGACAAGAAAATATCTGTTTTAACCAATAAAATCAGCAAACGAGAGCTTGTTTTTTTCAGTTTTGGGTGATAAAATTGAAAATTATATTTAAAAGGCGGGGTCACGGACCCCGACCCTACAGAAGCCATTTGCAATCAACCTTTTAGCTTTGGTTGCAGCATCCGCAACTTTCTTGTCACGCCGTAGTCTGGAACAGCGAAGGAGGAAGGATCGGGGTCCGT
>JAQICX010000076.1 GCA_027858345.1 Kiritimatiellia bacterium
TAAATGGTGACCTGCCGGATGACAGCATTCTTAAAAAACAGATTAATATTCATTTAGAAGGAGCTGTGTTTAATGGAGCAAGACTTAACAGCATAAAGCTTCGTTATGCTCATCTCTCAAATTCTTTGTTTTATAATGTTCACCTGGAAAAGGTAGAGTTGATTGATGTGCAATTCAATAACGCAAAGCTTAGTGGTGTATACTTGCCGAGGGCATATCTTCAGGGGGTTAATTTTGCTAATTCAAAGTGGAGCAGAATCAATCTGAGAAACGCTAGAATCTTTACCTCAAATTTAGCAGATTTGACTTGTCAGTATATTGATATAACTGATAAGACAGAATTTAATGAATGCAATCTGAACAGCACCTCAATCTTTGAGAACACAAGTATTGGTGTGATTAAAAATAACAAAGTTAAAAGTCAGCTGACCTATGCCATAAGACGCTTTAAGTGGGAAAAATGGTATCAGGAAGAGAGAGAAGATAAAACAAAAGACAGCGTTAAGTACAAGCTTTTAAGACTTTTCTGGTATTGCAGCGATTATGGATATTCTACCAAAAGAATCGTCGGATCTTTTATGATTGCAGCAGCATTTTTTGCCTTCGTGTATTGGAGTGTCGGGTTATATGATTTTTTTGTTCACGGGAGATCTGATCCATGTTGGGGAATGGTTGAAGGTCTTTTCCAGCTTGATGGGAAGACACTTATGTCACCATTGAGTTTTCTGGCAATTGTTCGCTCGTTCTATTTTTCTGTTGTCACAATGACAACTCTTGGTTTTGGAGATATATATGCCAGTTATGACAACATTATTGGACATATTGTTTTGGCCATTCAAGTTATCATTGGATATGTTCTGCTTGCTGTGCTTGTGACACGTATGTCAGTTCTGTTCTCAAATGATGGACCAACATACATCCCAATAAAAGCCGCAAGACATAAGCAGAACGACACATCCATATTTTATAAATGGTCTGCCGTTCTTGTTATCATATCCTTCATTATAATAGTCCTTGAAATTATTACAGGCTAATATTTTAATTTGATTTATTTTTTTTGAGTTTGGAAAGCCATCTTTGTCAAATCTTTTAACGATACTCAACTGGTTTAATGTCTTCGTTTGGACCTTTGTAGCGACGATATTTTTCATCATCAATGCTAGCTTTGCAAATCAGCACAGCATCCTTTGGACAAAGATTGTAGCATTTCACACAAAGAATACATTTGTCACCAAAGACTTTTTTGCCATTTTCATCTTTAGTTATGTTGTTTATTGGACACATGCGAATGCACAGATCGCAGTGAATGCATTTGTCTTCAGCAATAGAGAAGTGAGATTTATATCCATCACCCATCCAATATGTTTTTCTTTGCAGTGCACCGGCTAAATGATTCATAAAGCTTTTTCCATCGTAACTCTCAACGCCGTCAGATATATTGTTGCAGATTTCTGAAAGTTTAACTTCGGCTCTGCATAGAATTTTATTTCTCTCATCTTCCAAAGGAACTCTTTTCCATTTGTTTTCAGGTTCATATGGCAGATTGAAATTTGTTGGCATATAGAGGTGGTCAGTAAGAAACACATCATAACCTTTTTCATCCAATATTTTTTTGAAGAGATGTCCAGTATCGCCATTTAATGCACAGCAGTTGCCAACAATAAATACTTTCTTACCATCGCCAAAACTCATATCATCTCGATATTCAACCATTGGGTCAGGAGGATTTGATCCCCATACCGGATAGAAAAATCCCATCAAGTCACATTCCGCTTGCTTGAACTCATTGTGTTCTTTAATGATTTCATAAAGGTTGACTGTATGCCCTTTAGCTTCAAGAAACTCTTTTGCTTTATTGCAAAGCCATAATGTATTTCCAGTCGATGTGAAATATGCAATTTTTATCTTCATAATGACCTCCTTTGTTGATATACTGATTCAGTCAAAATAACCCCAGTCCCAAAGCTCCTCCCGCTTTTAGGGGAGGTCACCTCGCCTGCGAGGTGGGAGGGGTATTCATTCAAAATGACCACTTCGCTTTGCTCGTTGCTTTAGGCAGGCTAAAGCTGTTCTCCCGTTGGTCGAATGGATGTTGAACGTTCCATGCTTCGCTTCGCTATGCAGGACACAGTCGATGTTGGACGTTCTAAAACTAATAACTATTTTAGTGCTTTTCATATTTTTTTATAATTTTTTACAATACCGATATACTTGATTATTGTCTGCTAAAGTCTGTACACTGAAAGTCTACTGAATAATTATTATTTGATGTAATTGATCCATTAGAGCTGCCTGTATCAAAATCACTGTTAAATATCATTGTTCCTTGGATATCAAAGGAGTCTTCACCCTCTGTAATCTCTTTTGACCATGTAATTGTGTCAACTGTAGTGTCCGCATTATAAACGTATTTAGTTACATATCTATTTATATTAACTTGCCCGCTGTAATATGCTTCGTCACTATCGACCGTAAGATATATGTAATTTTCCTCATCAATTCTGTCTGAATCTTCACCAACTATCATATAAAATCTATTTGTTTTTGTCTCCGTTGTGTCCTTGTCAGTGGTAATCATTGTACCTCTAAAAGTGCCAAACATGTGGGTGTTGTCAATAGTTTCATTATCACCACTACTACTGCTGTCGCAGCTTGTAAATAGAAAAGTTGCCGTTATTGTCGTGATTGAGAGTATAGTTGCTGTTAATTTATTCATATATTTAATTCCTGTGATATGCTTGTTTATTCATTACACTGTTTATTATGTAAGAATTCTACTCCTATTTGTTATAAAAGACAATAATAAATTTGCCATAAAATATCCTATCCTTGATTTTTCGGTTGAGCACCTTTTCTGTCAGCGGGGACGCTGACCCTCCCATTGTGCAGTTTAATATTATATTGCAAGCAGGGAGAAATACCCCTCCGTTCTCGTTCCTCGAACACCTCCCCTAAAAGCGGGAGGAGCTAATACGTCCTCGGCGTCCGGTGAAAACAATTTCAGCGTTCATCACCCAAACTGCAAAAAAAACGTCCCTTATTCCTTAATTTTATTGACTCAAACGCACATATTTATCTCCAACCGAAAAGGTAAGGTATCCTATAAAATCTTGCTGAAATGCCTGTGTAAAAAAAAAAATACATTTTATATATAATTTCTATTGACAAATTTCAGAGAGTTTTGTATTGTTCTTGTATCTTCTGTACAATACATAGTTTTTAAAAACTATACAAGGTGTGGAAGGTGATGGCGTGAAATGCAATATCCGAAGATATGTATTTCACATGTTATTGGTGATTTCTGCTCGTGTGATGATACTATAAATAGTTTTATGAAAATAAAAAACATTTGGTGGAAATCTTAAGGGCAGGTTTTGATAAAAAATAAATAGGTAAAGAGGTGGCTATGAAATTAAACAACAAGAAAAAAGCATCAAGATGGAGCAAGAAAGATAGACTGACAGTTTTAGTTAGTTTTTCTATTCTTGGATTGTTTATCAATAATTCTATTGGAGGAATTGTTGCCGAAAATGGGGATGTACCATCAACCATGGATGCAGGAGGTACAAGTGTTGATCCTGCAATATATGAATATAATAATGGATACTCTGGTATTTTATCTTCAATGATAGTCGGTCAGAACACAAGTTACAATCAATTTGCAATATTGAAACAATCTGCGTTAAGTATAAATACTTACAGTACGAAGGCATTTGGTTATGGAGCGTCAACATCAAACAATTACCTGCTGGTTACGGGAGCATCCACACTTTCTTTATCTGGAGGATTATTTCTTTTTTGGATATCAGAGCGATGATAATGTTATTGATATTCAACAGAGTTCATATTTTGGTTGTACAAATGATGTACATATGGGGGTTGGCGGTAAAAGAAATAAATTTACCGTTGATAATTCAATAATGAATATGCCTCTGCGAAGATTTTGTATTGGAATGATGATGACGAATAATTCTGCCATTACAAGCTATGGTAATGAAATGATTATAAGGAATGGCAGTGTTTTTGATTATGGTAATTCAAGTGGTAGTTATAGATATTTAAATGTTGGTTATCCAAGAGACAATAGTTATGCTGGCTCAAGTAGTAACAGAGTTGTGGTAACAGATTTTACAACAAAATGTTTGATAGCATGGCTTTATCTGGGCACAGACACGGATGGCGGCAATACCTTTGAAGTTGTTGATAATGCATTGGTAAGAATAAATATTGCTAGTTATGTATCGGCAGCAGATTGTATCGTTATTGGATCTGCCGATGGTAATAAAGCGCGTCTTGCACATGGTTTTATGGCTGTTCAGTACAACAGGACAACAGTGCTTGCAGATGAAGAGGTTGAAGTCTGGTCTGGTTCCGATTGGGTTGCTGGAGAAAAAGATGTTAATTGGACTGCAACATATTATCCTGATGATGCTAGTGCTCTTGCGGCTACAGGTTACGATGGACTTGGTGACTTCACGGTCATCACTGGTGGAGAGTCACTTAATCCACCTTTGCCGACTGGAACTGTTTTAATTATAAACTAAGATTGCAATATTCTAATTCTAAATAACACTATAAAGAACATATTAACCTTAATGAAGGAAATCCAATGGTACTAAAGAAAAATATTTTAACAGTCATATTTTTTGTAAACATATGCGTGCTAACTTGTTTTGCATCAGCCCTGCCTGATAATATGAAAATAAAAAATGGTTTCGAGGAACAAGGTGATACTCTTGTTTGCGATGTTTCTAAAGGCGAAGCAAGACTGGTTTCGAAAGAAGCCTTACAGCCTGGTTTTTATGCCTTTACAGCAGAGTATTGTACCAAAGGTTTTTCTTCGTCGGGTCAGTTTGCATCAGATGTTAAAACATCGGATCGTTCGTCGAGTTTATCCGGATATGAGTGGTATAGTACCGTCAGTGAATGGTCGCCAATTCTGATATATTTTCGAGTAGAAAAATATGGACATATTCAGATTCGCTGGGGCAATTGGAAGAATGCGGACACTTCCGCAAAGCTTCTGCTTCGTGATATTAATATCAGCAGATTTGAAATGTCCGAAGTTATCGATAAAAACATCCTTACTGATGGTAGCTTTGATAGTAGTCAGGAGGGCTTCGTTCCATCTGACTGGTTTAAAAAGATTCATGAGTCAGCGCCTGGCGACATTTATACCGTTCCTAACAGTTCTTATCGTTCTGGCAAATATATTTTAAAAATGACTGGCGATGGAACAGGCGGAGCAATGCTTCAGTCCCGGTTTTATCCACTCCCTCAAAGTGGAGAACTTGAACTATCTGTTTGGGCTCGTTCCACTGATGAGGGGTAGGTTCTCTATGCATATTGTTCGTGCAGGCTGGGGGAGTCGTGCTGAAAAAGGTCATACACCTACGTCAGAATGGCATAAATATTCTGTTAAATGGACTATAAACGCAGGAGATTCGTCATGGTTTTTTCTTCGAATAGATAAAGATAAGAGTGACAGTACGGTTGAGTTTGCCGATATGAGTCTAAAATGGTATCCCGGGGCGGGAGCAGGTGATATAGACTTGGAATTTGAAACTTTTGATCCTTTTGAAAAGGCAAAGTCAGAAGGATGGCAGGGGGTTCCTGATAAGAATCTTATTTATAATCCAGATTTTGAACTTGGAGGTACGGGATATTTTTATGACTTCAGCTGGCCAAAAATACTTGCACATTACCAGAAAGTCATAACTGCTAAACCGACTTTAATACTTGAAGGTAAAGGTGTTGATGGAGGAACTTGTGCTGAGTTAAATGGTTCTGGGCTTCGTGCATTTTGCTTTCCTGTTGTTGAGGGAGAAACCTATACTGTGTCCGCTGATCTTAAAGCACCATCAGGCAATGGCAAAGGCACGTGCAGTTTTATGGCTTTTGATATGGCTTGGCAAGCTGCTCTTTATACATCTGCCGGAAATATTCCTGCTGACCAATGGAAGCGTTATTCATGGACTAAGACTTGGACAAAGAAAAATCAGGAGGGGAAGGGATATGTTCTCTTTTCTGGGGATAAAATATTAATTGACCGTATTCAGGTTGTTGTTGGGACAGAAAAAGAATATCAGGCTCCACCAATAATGGTTGGACTTGTTTTTGATCAGCAACAGTATTTTATTCGTGGGCGTGATGCTGTTAAGGCTCAGCTCAATATTGTTCCTGGGGAAAAACGCTCTGGAACAGCAGATGTGAGTGCTGTTGTGAAGGATGCCTGGGGGAAAGAAGTGTGGAAAAAATCATTG
>JAQICX010000082.1 GCA_027858345.1 Kiritimatiellia bacterium
TCGTTCCTCGAACACCTCCTCCCGCAGAGCGGGACTAGCGAGCTAGCCGGGGAGGAGCTAATACATCCTCATCGTCATAATAGCTTTTTTGTCAAACTTATACAAGCGAAGAATGACGCTCGACGCTATCCGCCTTCGTTCCTCCCAGCCTTCGCCTGTTAGGCTACGGCGGACAGGCCTTTGCGACAGGCAGGTGTGGTGTCTGCCAACCAGCCTTTGTCCGCCAAAGCTCCTCCAGGGAACGCCGAGTATTACTCGGCTCTTCTGTAGCCGTGTCGCCTCGGCACGGACATAATAATATGAGCATAGCGAATTCCAGTATTTCACCACTCAGCGTTTACCATTTACAATTTTTAAAGGGGGGGGGCATTCAAAATGACCACTTCTCCCGCTCTGCGGGATCGTTGCTTTAGGGCACACAGCCAGAGGGAAGTGAGGCTGGAGCCTGCGACAGCAATGGAGCGTAGCGAATGGCCTACCTAAAGCTGTTCTCCCATTGGTTGAATTGATGTTGGACGTTGGACGTTCGATGTTGGACGTTCTCACCTTCTTTCCTGCAACCTGTTGACTTTCTCTCCCTCCTCCCTTAACCTTAATCTTAACCTCAACCTTATTCTTCCTCGTCGGTCAACGCCCGACGCTCCAGCTATGAAACAGCAATTTAACATTTGTCCGCCAAAGCTCCTCCCCGGCTGGCTTTGCTAGTCCCGCAAGGCGGGAGGAGGTGGCTCGCAAAGCGAGCCGGAGGGGTGTTCCTTCATCCTTGGGTATTTCTTATTGGATATTGGATATTCTTCTTTTTTCTTATTGCGACTTTACATCTTTTGCGTCCCTTGCATTAAAATCTTGGTTGCCTGCCTGTTCGTGTATTCTCGCAGACAGGCGGCTACGCCGCCCTATGAATTTCATAATTAATGGTGAAAGGACTTGTGTTTCTCCAATAATTTCTGCTATAGTTCTTATAAATGGATATTCCTTATATTTGGTTTTATAAGGTATGATTATACCATGATACCCATTTTTAAACGTTTTATGAACTTTTTGTTACAAAAAATACAAGTTGCTTTGCCTTTTGAAAGAGGCTCACTTTTTAATGATTTTAACTAATCCAATAATTTTTAAATAAAAAATCAAAGATTTTTCAAAAAGATTAGTCTTATCTAGTAAAGAAATATTATCTATGGATGAATTTAGCGATGAACAATTAATAGAGTTTTTTATAAATTCTAAAAAGATAAGTTATTTTGACGAATTAGTAAGGCGTCATATTGGTAAGATACGGGCTATGATTTATACAATGGTTCTGAATGATGCTGATGCTGACGAGCTCACTCAGGAAGTATTCCTGAAAGTTGTTAGATATATCGATAGATTTAAAGGTAAATCAAAGTTTTCTACATGGTTATACAAAATAGCAATTAATACAGTTAAGAGTTTTTTTAGTAAAAGGAGTAAAAGTCAGGTTGACAACTGGGCTGAACCGCCGGAAATGCTGGACTCGAAGCTAAAGCCGGATACATGTTTAGTTGAGTCAGAACTAAATGGTAAAATAACTAAAGCGTTGTCAAGTCTTTCACCACTTTTGCGATCAGCAATAACAATGACTTGCATTAACGGATTAAGTATACAAGAAGCTGCTGATGTTTCAGGTTGTGTTACCGCTACCATGTATTGGCGAGTACATGAAGCAAGAAGAATATTAAAAATAAAATTACTGGATAAAGTGTAATAATGAATAATGAATTGGATAAAATGTTAAAAGACTGGGCTATTAATAAAAGTCCTGATAGCGATCATTTACATGATTTATCTTTGAAGATTAATGAAAAAATCTCAAGTAATAGTAATTTAAATGTAGGAAATATCGTTGTCAGAAAGGTACTGTTTTTGCAAAAACTATTATACGCAGGAATAGGAGCAGTTGCTGCTATTTTTATTATGCTGTTAGTAAATGCAGGAGATACAGTGCCATCACCAGTTGATAGTTCTTATGGTCAAATTGTAAATAGCGGAAAACTATTTAGTTGTATGCAAGAGTTGTTTCCCGATAATTTGCGTTGGATCACTGAATCAGCTGGAAAGATAAATCTTGGACTTGAAACTCATAATAATGTAAGTTCATCAGCCCCACTACTTATCAGAATATCTATTGTTTCAAGAGAACGGGGATCAAAAGTCTGGAAACCAGAGTGGAGTTCAGATATTACTCTTCGTGGTGAAGAACTTATAGAGATTGCACCTACCAGAGATGATGCTGATATAATAACTTTATGGGTATATTCTCTTAATGACGGTAAATTAGCAGTCGATACAAGTATTAAACTTGATACACCTGTACGTTTTGCTGTTGAAAACACCAATATCATAAAGCCTGGTGAATCTACGGTGCTTCTTTCTTTAACGGAAGAAGATGTTGAATATAAAGTATTACAAACTATTACAAGACTGGATAAAAATGCGTAAAATTCTTTTAGTAATATATTTTATTGGTACATTCTGTAATGCAGAACCTATCATTTCTGATATAACAGAATCGCAATGCTGGTTTGCTGGCAGTGAGGTGAAAAATGCATTTAGCATTTCTGGAGTAGAAACCGACCGATTATCTGGACAATGGCGATTATCAATAGCCAACCATACTGTTATGCGTGGGGAAGCGGCTTTGAATACGGCAGGTGGTATAGCACCATTTAACATATCATTTACTTTGCCTGAGGTTAAATCTGGTATAATTGCTGACCTCATACTGGACCTATCTGTTATAGATGTAGATTCCGGCAATAAATTAGTGACGACCAATAAAATAATCAAGAGCTTTTCTCAAGACACGTTTGTTGACATGAATAAATGGTTGAAATCACTTGATATTGTACTCTTTGATCCAGAAAAAACTACTGCAGAACTATTTGATAATCTTAAAATTCCATATCGTTTTACTAAAAACACCGATGCTTTAACTGAAATAAATCAGGGGATTGTGATTGTGGGAGAAGGTGTATCGCTAAACGAAAACAAGGGATTATGGAATGTGCTTGTTGATGTTGCATCACGAAATGTCCCTGTGCTTTGCTTAGCTCTCCGAGACGGCGAGATGAAAATTCCCGGTATTGGAACCACAGACAATTCCCCAAAACCATCAGCGCTGACAATCAAACGATATCAAGCAATTACAGACCTAAACAAATCACTTGATAGGCAATCATGGTGTGGAGAACGGATGGTTGCATCTCAAAGCGTAATATTTAAAGGGGAACGAGACCAAGTCATAGCAAGTATTGAAGAAGGATCTAAAAACTGGTTATGGCTGGAACAGTCATTTGAAGGCTCCACTGCTAAACTTGTTTTATGTCAATTTCAAATAATAAAAAACTGGAAACAAAGTCCTGTTCCACAATATTTACTGTTAAATATATTAGAAAACATGTGTCCGCAAAAAACGGGCAAAAAGGTTTTGTCAAAATTTTAATGAAAATATAATTCCGGCCTCTGCTGAGACCGGCTACAGCGGTAACTGCTCAATCAATGTTAAATTGTAAATTGGGCTTGTCCTGCATAGCCCATTGGGCGAAGCATGGGAGGGTTGGCGTCCCCGCCGACCAAATATAAAGGACAGCGAGGACGCTGTCCCTCCCATTGGAACAAATAACGTTAGACAGCTGGATTTGCAACTGTAGCCGAGGGTCACCTGCGTGACGGCAAGTAATGACTTCGGAGATAAAAAACAGAGGTATAAATATTTATATCCCTTAAATCAACAATGAATTGGGGGTAGGCTACCTGTCGCGCCGTAGACACGGAGTGCGAAGGAGGAAGCCTGCAGCTTTTAATAGAACCGCAAAATAAACTAGGAGTAAGCAATGAAAAGAGTAGTAGTAATGATAATGATGGTGCTGGTTATAACTGGCGTGTATGCTCAAGATATGTTCTCAACTAACATGTACCCAACTGCAATTTTTCCGTTTAATGAACGCGGTGCCGGTGTTAAAGGTTACGGCTCCAAGGTTAGCGACATTCTGTTTGCTCAACTAGTAATAGATCCTAAGCTTATCCTCGTTGATCGCGAAGAGATGAACAAAACTCTGGGTGAGCAAGAGCTGAATATTTCTGGCATGGTTAATTCTGCTCAAGCGGTACAGGTTGGCCAGCTAACGGGCGCAAAGCTTTTAATTACCGGGTCAGTAATTGAAGCGGACAAAACAATCTATATTGTAGCTAAAATCATAGGAACAGAAACTTCACGCGTACTTGGAGAATCAGTAAAAGGCCGCACAACTGATGAACTTGGTCCTCTTGTAGAACAGTTGGCAGAAAAAGTCTCTGCTAAAATCAGCAAAGATGCCAACACACTTGTTGCAAAAGTTGAAACACATAAAGATCGTGTTGCAAAGCTTAACAAAGTCATGGGGGATGCCAAGAGACCAACAGTTATTGTCTCAATCCAAGAACGCCATGTAGGTCAGACTACAATCGACCCTGCAGCCGAAACCGAAATTTCTTTATTATGCAAAGAGACCGGATTTACAGTGCTTGATTCAGCTGCAGGCACAAAGGGAGCAGATATAATTATAAAGGGTGAAGGCTTCAGTGAATTTGCAATGCGCCGAGGAAATCTAGTGAGTGTTAAAGCAAGGCTGGAAGTCAAAGCCATTGATCCTGCCACAGACAAAGTCATCGCTATCGATCGCCAAGTTGCAGTAGAAGTCGACCTGACCGAACAGATTGCCGGCAAAAAAGCACTCCAGAAAGCTGCGGATATGATTGCTCAGCGTATGTTGCCAAAGTTGGTGAAATAACGTAAAACTAATTCGTAGAATCGAAAGGGAAATGTAATGAACAGAATACTTGTTAAGGAGATTGATATGATAAAATTACTTGTTGGAACCGTTTTGGCCTTAGTTATTGTCACAGTATGTGTCGCAGCTTGCCCTTCGGGGCTTTGCACGCTGCCTTCTACAACTACAACTACAACTAATACTACTACTACTACTACGGGGCTCTGTATGCTGCCTGCTACTACTACTACTACGGGGACTCCCGTGATGCTAGATCTAAAAATCCAGTCGGCCTCTGCTGATGTAGGAGCAAAATCCACAATTCGAATATCCAATGTTGGGGATTCACCGTACACGCTTTATGCATGCCCATCTATGACTTTGTGCTGTATTAAAGATTTACATATCATGCTTGGTTCGTCTGAAACTGCTATATCTCTATTGGATGTATGTAAAGCTAAGAAACCAGTGCAACATGAAGTGTTTTTGCCTATCGGAGCGACTTTTGAATTTGATGTAACCATCCCATCTGATTATTTTCCAGTAGGTTCAACTCAGCCAGGTGAGGCGCTTGTGATCCAACTTTGTTTAGAACTCACAGATGGCACGAGACTTTGCTCCGAAGCTAAGACAGCAAAACTTAAGTAGAGCTGTTGTGTTTTAAACATTGGATCTTTTGAGCTTACAATCACATGCTGCTAATGGGATAAAGTGTCTTTGACATATTAACTGAAAAAAGGAGATATAGTGGTGCTTCAGCGACTTCCTAAATCGTCTTTAACTCCAAATCGGCGATACCTGATGTGGTTCCAATGTAAATATAGAGATATTCCCTCTCTAGTTGTTTCTCTTAATATTATTGATGAATACAAATCATACAGCGAGGTATTTCCAAGTATTTATACAACAGAAAACAACAAAATTATACGCCTAGCGACTAATATAAAGCTTTGGAACAATATTGAATATTAACGTATTCTCATTCCGGAAATTAGCAATAAAAAGGTGGTTTGGCGACGGCATTGAAGCATAATGTTTTTATAATGCAATCGGCAGACAAGTTGTGGATTCCGCACATATCGCAACACGGGATACTTGAATCCCTCATTCAAGAAACCAACACAAAACACAAAATTATAAAGGAAAGATGTGAACAAACTTATTGTTGGACGATTGCTGCTGCTTTGCTTATTGATGATTCAGTGCGGAGAAAATAATGATTTTTAGCTGTATGACTACAAATAAGGACAAACTAAACGCGATAAAGGCAACGAATGAGTAAATTAATATCCAAAACGACAGAAGAAATCTCGTTTTTACAAAGAATTAAGAATTGATGAAACCATATAGATTGAGTATAGCTTTTGTCCTGATTCTGACTTGTCTCGTTCCGAGATGGGCTCATGCCCGTCCGGAAAAGCTTACTGTGACGGTTGTGCCGTTCACAGCGTACGGCGCTTCATATGCCGACCGTCAGCAAGCACTGGGTTTCTCTGAACTCATGTTGACGAAGTTCTTGGGCAGTTCCAGTTCTGACTTTGAATGGGTTGATCGTGAAATGCTTCCTTCTGTCAAGAGGGAGCTGGAGCTTGATTCAGGCAGTATAATGGGGGGCAGGTCGTCTCTTGCTATGGGGGAGTTTGCGCAGTGCGACTTGGTGGTGTCCGGTAGTTTTTCAGGCGGGGGCAAAGATGGATGGTGTCTGACCATCGAAATTATTGAACCACGACATGCCGACCTTATTGTCAGTCGAAAACTTGACATATCACGCACAAGCGGAGCCAATCTTAGGCTGACAGATAAGGATGTCGAGAGCGCACGTCTACTTGTGCTGGAGGCATTGTCAGAGGCTCGTCTCACGTTGAAAAGAATTAAAGACAGAATCGTCATTGCCCCACTTTTGTTTCAAAATGAGATGCCTGGAACCAGGCTGGATTTTTTTGCAGCCGACATACGTAGTGGTTTCCTTGATAGGAGATATGATGCCAAATCAGTCCGGTTTACGACTCTTCCGCGAGCCTCGCAGTCGATAGGAGAGATAGATCTTTCCTTGCTGGGATTTACACAAAGTACGACCAATGCCCTCGACCTTGCTGATATCTATGTTTGGGGGACTTACTCAGAGGTCTACACGCAGGGTGTAGCATTTGCAGAGGTGCCAGTTGTTGCGACCATTACGCTTTGGGATGGTGCAGATGGACATCAAGTGTTCGCTGTGACCAACACTGCGGGGGGGGGGTACTACGATGGTTCAGCAGATTGTTGATAAGACGATTGAGCATGGCAGTCGTATGCCCGAAGATAAGAATGTAGATACCAACGTACGCCGCCGGATGGCACATAGTATGAGAACGTATGCAAGAAAGACACAGGATCTCATTATTAATACTGAGGATTTATGGAACTTTCAATCCGCGACTTGGCTTCAGCGGTGGAAGAATGCAGTGGATCTTTTGGCGGTTGCATCATTTGTGGATCCAACCAACGAGGAACTTCGCTTTGAACTGCTATTTGAGTACTCTCGCGTTGACATTTTAAGTAGCTATTCGACTCGAGATTATTGGACCTTCTCATGGCTGTTGGAGAAAGCTCAACTATGGAGCGAGTTTTGTGATGAATTTGGCTGCGAATGGGAGATGCCAAGCTGCATTTATCGGGACTGGATTTATGCGAATGATCTGCGTCATCGTGGATTGAGAACTTCGGGTTCAATATGTTTAAGGTCACTGGAAAATCTACGGAATAGTCTAGCTGATGCCCAAAACGGCCTGCCGGATGATGTTCGAGAGGCTCTTCTTGCTCAGACTGAACTAGACATTGCCAAGAAGAGTATTGCATTTACTAAAGAAACTCGATTTAAGAGGGGGCGGCTCATTAAGGATCCCTTGTCGGGATCCAAGCAGTCCAAGACAAGCAATGTAACCAATAAAATATGTGTTGCGAAGCGGGAGAGCTCCGAGTCGGAACGAAAGGGAGACCACTTTCCTCTTTCTACCAATGAAGCGATAATCATACACGAGCCGGCTCAACCACCCACTGTTCAGGTTTCTTATGACAATGTCTCTTTTCTGAGGGATTTCTTTGTGCGAGAAGTAGAGAGCATCAGCGCAGATCATGGTCGCCTCTGGGTCTGCGTTGTAGGACAAAAATTATCAACGGTTAATGGTGCTGTTACCTACCTGTATGACCCATCCACAGATGTTTTGGCACGTTTGTCGAAACTCTATGGCAGGCATTCAATGCCGACATCGGTATCTGCCGGGAACAGTACCGTTTGGATGGGCTTTGATGGTGATGGCTTGTGGGAAGTAGATGCATCTTCTTTAATTCCTACAAGGCACTGTATGCGAGATGGACTTGTTACCTCTCACATATCGTGTTTGGATGATACGGAAGACAACGTTTTCGTTGCTGGTAAGTCGAGTTGTGGCTACTGGATTGGAGTACTTAATAAGAAAAGTGGTGAATGGAGCCACTACAGATCACCTATGGACGGGGAGACCAAGCCTGTGCAAGTGACGTCAATAGCTGCGAACCAGAAATTGCTTGCTGTTTACTGTAAAAGTATATGGTCTACCGGATATGATATTCTTCTATGCCGCCTAGGCGATGGAGCATGGTTCGATGTGTTGGATACACTTCAAGAGCGGTATCCTAAAGTTTTTCCGGAACGCCGCTCTCTATCCTCAAAGGTAGTGGCTGTAGATGACTGGAGTGCATGGCTTCTTTCCGGCGACTATCTAGTCAAAGTGTCTGGATTGACGGGGGAGTTGGAGCAGTGTCTTCGCATGCCTAACCACCCAACATCAGTAATTACAGATGGTGATTATTTCTGGATTGCCTGTTTCGATGGCAGGAACAATCCGACTATGGCAGTGAAAGTGTATTTGTTGCATAGACCGTCGATGAGTTTTTGTGCGGAGTTTTCAGTTGAGATGGGTGGGGTTGTCCAGTCAATGTGCCGTGAAGGCGGGCAGCTTTGGCTTGGTCAGGGAGGAGCTGTACACTCAAAGTTGAACGGCTGGAAGCATACTCTGGTGCATGCTGATGTGTCAAAGGTTCCTGGTTACGCCGATCAGATTCCACCATGGCAGAAATCAGAAGTTGTTACCAGTCGTGTCCGGTCTCTTGCAGACAGAGGAGCACTCCGCGACAAGTTTGTGGGTACATGGTTGTGTAATGGCATTGTCGAGGAACTCAATTCAGATGGGAGTTTTGTAGCGAAACGGGGAGGAAAACAGATTTCTACTGGCCGCTGGGAGATAGAGGGGCAGAATATCGTATGGTATTCAGGCAAGAGTAAAGACAGCAATCCTATCCTGACCATAACTGAAGATACGTTTGTGCTTATGGAAATGAATCAGACTATTACTCGCCACATCCGAAAAGATCCAAGGGGGAAGTGATGAACATGAATATATTTAAAACAATATCAATTTTGATATGTTGTCTGGTCTGCGCAAGCTCGGCGGTCGCGACATCAAATAAAGCCCCTGCTGCGGAAATGTTGAGTAGAAAACCGACTGCAGTGGTGGCATTAGCGCCTTTATGGTCAGAAGATGATTCTTCGCCATGTGTGAGTGCCGCCCACCGTTTTACAGACATTCTTTATGCCGAACTGTTCAATTATCCAGATGTAGAGTGTGTTGATCGAGCAAATATAGATCAAGCAATAAAGGAGTTGTTTCAATTGAGTGTTTCTAGTGAGCGTGGTACGTCTCTCAAGGTTGGCCACTGGGTTGAGGCTGATATTCTAATTCAAGGAGGCATTACTTTTGCAGAGAAGGAAGAAGACGGCCGAGTTTTAGTTCTAGAAGTTATAGACTTGTCGCGAGCAGAGTTACTTGCCTCAACACGAATACCTATACAACAGCACAAGCAAGAAATCCATAATACCAATGTACATCAAAATCCAGCATCAACTATAGTGATTACATCTCCTCGTGGTCCTGTGAAATATATGTATTCTATTGATAACAACATACTACTTGCATCGTTTAACGAAATCATCTCTAAAGCTATTGAGATGCGTAAAAGTAGTAGCGGAAAAGTATTTATTGCTCCACTTTTCTTTAGCAACAAATCAGAGGAAACAGAGCGACTTGATTTCGCAGAAAGAGATTTGCTGGATGCCTTTGCTGCGGAGAACAAAAAACAGGCACAAATACATTTTATGAGCTTATCGAGTGCTGCCTCTGCTACCGAAGAACATAGTCTTGCTCTCAGTGGTCTTGTTGATGCAGAGTCAGATGAGTGGCGAGGTTTGGCTGATTATTATGTTTGGGGTTTTTACAAGGAACAATATCAATCGAAAATCCCTTTTGAGAAGGTTACAGTGAAATTTACCATCTTTACGTGGGATGGTATGTCGGCGCCAAAATCATTTTCTTTTGAAGAGCGGGTTGGCAATCTTGCAAACGTTTACCAACTTATTATTCATGCAGCAATGAACTCTATCGGTCATGACAAGGAAAATTCTGCATACTCTGATGAGTTGAGGAAGACTGTTGCGGATAGCTTGTTTCTGCAAGCTAGGCTTGATATTGATAATGCCTTCCTCGATAAAAACCACCGTGAGGGGGCAGCAATAAACGATAACATGAAAAGTCAACACAGAAGAATCCTTAGGATGCTAGAAACTGCTCATTTTTTCTATCCGGAGAGCGATGTTATCGCTCGTGAACTGCTAATTGAGAAGTATAATAGAGTATTCTTGTCCGACAAGTCACATTGGGCTCGAAACTACAAATGGGATCAAATCCATATCAATCAGGCTCGAGACTGGATAAAATATGCAGATTGCTATGGGTTCGCTTTTGATATTCCATACATGCCGATAATCAAGGGTAAAAAAATCCGTGATGAGCGAATATTTCCGTATGAAGGCGGAAGAATCTATTTTGAAAATTACATGCGTCTATCTGGTCAAACGTGGCCAGCAAATAATTATTACTCGTCTTTATCCTCTCATGAAAAGAATGTATACAGGGAAAATTGGAGTCGTCAATATATTGACAGTCTAGAAAGGGTATTCAATGACAAGGAGTTAACAGATTGGATTCCTGTAGCTAGACTCTGGTTTGGACGCTCCTTAGCAGACATTGACCCAAAGCAACGTGTTCGTTTTCTGGATATTGTTTCTTCTCATATATTCGAGAATGACACAGACAACTGTTGGAGCAAAAATTTGCCTGTAATAAAGCAGGCCTACAAGAGTCTTGGTGTGCTTGAACGTATGCCGGTTATGCAAACAAAATCTTTCAGTTCTCTACGTACTAAAACAGAGAAGCAAGTAGATATTAAGAGCACTCATACAAAGAAAGCTTCTTCATCCGGTGCAAAGAGAAGGTTTAGGTTTTATGCTCCGGAGTGTTTGCCTCCCAGTCTGAATGTGAATATGCGCAGTTTGCCTTTGGATAAATTTTGCAAACCAAAACAATGTTCGACAATGGCCTTCCTCCAAGGGCAGCTCTACTTCAGTACAGGGAACACGACTGAGTGGTCTTCTGGTTATCAATCCAAAGTCGGTTGCTACAATCCAATGACTGGTTCTTTGCAAAGCTTGACAGAGAAATTAGGTGTGAAATCGCATATAAAATCAATACAATGTAGTGATAATCGAATATGGTTTCTAGGCCCTTCAGATGGTGCGGTAACCTTAAAACCATCACGTCATTTCACGTTTCGTGATGGACTACCCACAATGCATATTGAGTGTAGTACACTCATGAATGGGCGTATTTATGTTGGTGGTGGCAAGACACAGGCTGCTTGTGGTTATTATGACGCCGAACAAGATAGCTGGTTGGATCTGAAAGTGCCTCTGATAAGAAAGCTTGCAGGCAAGCTGTTGCCTCCGGCTCCTATCACAGTCATGGGTTCGTTTGATGATTGTCTTCTTATCTATGGTGGTAACATTGAGCGGTCTGACTCATTTGGACGTTATGATTCTCGTGCAGAAAACGATACTTCTGCATATTTGTATTTATATAACTGTCGTTCCGGGATCTGGAGTGATGTTGGACTAAAACTATTCAATGATTCAAAATTGTTAAGATGGAATGGGTGGCATAAGCAGTTTGAACCATTTATGAAAGTAACATCAATTAAGTCTGACCAGACTGGTTTTTGGATTGGAAGTCATGATGGTTTAGTCCATTATAATCCGCATCTTGATGTAGTCAGAGCTTGGATGCCAGCCCACAATTTACTCATTGATGAATCTAACCCCTTGTTTGCGAAAAGGCAGGAGTACTTCCTCATGCGGAGTCAGAACAATTCTGACTATCGAGATGCTGTTCCAATCACTCGTCTTGCAGGAAAAATTACAGCTCTAGCGGGTGATGATGAATTCCTGTATATTGCGACTAGACCTTATGACATATTGAACACTGGACATAGCAATCCGCCTTGGCAAAAGCCACGAGTATTTGTTTTAAGCAAGAAGACATTCCGTTGGCTTGGCCAATTTGAAGTTCCTGGTTGCAAAACCATTATGGCAATGGAAAATTCTCATGACAAACTGTGGGTCGCACCATTTAGCATGGGGCATTTCAATAAAGTTTTAATCTTTGAGATCAATAAGTCATCGTTTTTAGCCCCCCCCCGTTCACTGATTTATGACAAGGTACCAAATGAAGAAATAGAAGGCAGGGTTGCGGAGCTTCCCGAGGATCAGCGACAAAAATACTACTTTCTGTCAAATGCTGAAACATTTGTTGACTACGAGGATAAGGAGTTGAAGTGAACGTAATTAGACTATGGATAAAGCCCGTATAATGAACATAATTAAAACCATCGAAGTTGATTGAGAAATATTACATTAAGATGTATAATTACAAATTAAGACAACCTAAAAACAATAAAGGAAAAGCATGAATAAATCAATATCAAAAATGACAGTAGTCGGTATGGCTGTTGTTATATTCTTGGTAACAACAAGCTTTGTTTTAGCGAATAAGAGTATTGAGGAGTTAGATTCGAAATCTCCCAACGGTACGGAATCAATACTCGGGGACGGTAAAACAGGTTTGAATGCTAAAAATATAATAGGAAACACTAGTTCTAATGTTCTAACCACAAGTTACACCCAAGACAATAATTTTCCCATACGCTACTTCGGGCCGATTCAACCCCTATCCATGGACGATGAACATGATTTGAGGTCTGTCATCAAAAATTCTAAATATTCCGAACCATGGTTTGCTCTGATTGAAAGAAATGATTCAGGGACTAAAGAGGCTTATATCTTTGCCAGATTATTTTTCCATCCAGAGGAAAACTACAAGCAAGCATACAAAGGGGAGTTTATATTTCTACAAAAACAATTAAATAGCATAGAGTGGCTGGTTGGACATAAAAAAAGACCGTATTTCTACCTTCAGCCTGAAGGTGAAAGTATAAAACCACCGGATTATGTGCCTGAATACGGAGATTATCCTGCGTTCTTGTCCGAATACTTGTCGATCAACCATAAAATTTTGTTTACAGATGCTTTTATTCAACTTTATAGGACAATCGCATTAACTACAGCCGCTAACCCTGAAAAAGGGGCATTATTCCATATTTGTCAATATAATGGCAAAATTCAGCTTAGCACAACATCGTTTTTCTCAAATGCTATTCAACAGGATGGCATGACCTACTATGCAACTCCTGACTCCGGAGTTTGGAGAATCGAGGAAAGTAAAAAGATAGTTGGAAACCAGGCTGCACCACAGAGTAAATACCATTTCATATGTGAATCATATAGGATAAAACCATGATAAAACAAATAACTACATTCTTGTCAAGAATCTTCATTATGGCTCTTTATATAGCCGTAATGTCACAATCTTATGCCGCAACAAATGTGCTGCACGTTGCTGTAGTTACACCTAGTGATGATACTATTTTGTTGGCAGCTACAGACTTGGCTGAAGTTGAACTTAGCCAAAAAAAAGATATCGTTTTACTTGAACGAGACCAAATGAAAAGATTGCTTGACGAGCATAAAATCAACCTTTCTGGTTTTGTTGATGCTGAGGATGCCTTGAAGCTTGGAAATATACTAGGAGTAGACTGTTTCGTTATTTTGCAACGTAGTGATGTTGATAATAGAGTTATTAGCCTTGTTGCTTTTCACACAGAAACAGGAGTTCGCTTACTACATGAAACTTTCGTGGATTATAATGTTGAATTACTATCAGATACAATTATCAAATCTGTAACAAAAATGGTTTATAAAACAACATCGGATCAAAGCAAAATATTTACTGTATCAGTATTACCCATGCAGAATGCTGAATTCTCTAGTACTGAGAATGTTTTATGTTCGGGGGTGGACATGCTTGTCGAGCAATCTCTGCTGAAACTGCCTTCGGTTACCCTTCTTGAAAGAAAACAGCTGAACTACCTTCTTCGCGACAAATGGATGGGATTCTCTGCACAGTCTAACTCTAACGAAGCCAACCTGCTACTCGGCAGTGGGCGTTATATTGAGACAGAATTAATACGAAGAGCTGATGGAAAGCCAGGTTGTGCTGTGACCGTTTGGATTAAAGACAGACAACGAAATGAGATAGGTAAACAAACATGTCTGAGTTCTAGCATGAAAGCTCAAGATGTTTTTGAATCAATTTGGCCTTTTATTGAGCAAGAGTTTGGGAAAGGTAAGGAGTTTATAGAAGAGTCAGATCCTATAGTAGAGTCGTGTCTACTTATGCAAGAAGCTTCTAGATTGAAGAAAAAAGATAGACCGTTTGCCGCATTGCGTTGCGCAGAGGCTGCATGTGCAGTTTATGATTCTAATCTTAATAGAAGAACGCTTGCTGATTACCAGATGAAGGCGGCCCTAGAAATACTAGATAGTAATGACTTGAGCATCCGTAAACTTGATTTAATGCTTGAATTGTTTATCAATGGCGCAAAAGCAAAAGTGGATAACTCTAAAAAAAGAGCATATTACTATGAATTTAGATCTCTATTATCTGGAAATCAAAGATTTGCAGAAAACGATCTTGGTATATTTGTACATGTCGAGAAACTGAACAGAGTCTTGGATGATATTGTAAAAACAAGTGATATTTCTCAGGAAACACTGAGTATGGAAAAAAACTCGGGGAGGCTTGTATACAGCAAAACGTCTCCTGCAAAAGAATTTTCCAATATGAAAATGCTGAATCCGGATTTGACTTTTGATCAGGTAGCTATGCAAGCTGTTAGAAGCAAACGCTTGGATCTTTTGAACTATGCACTAGACAATGGAGCCAATATAAATGAGCCAAAATTGATTTATCACGCAGCTCTAAGCAATTTTCAAGTTTTGAAGAATCTTGTCGAACGTGGAGCCGACACGAAAGCAAAAGCATATAGAGATGGAGTTCTTAATAAAATATGTAGCGACTCTTTTTGTTTCACAAACATGGGCTCTTGGGCTGACCTTCAGTATAATGTTGTTATAAGATATTTGCTGGAACACGGAGCCGACATTAATTGTCCTGATGAATATCACAGTGATACACCTCTTATGGAAGCTATTAAACATAAGCGTCCTTTTTGTACTCAAACTCTAATGGAATTTGGAGCAGATTTGTCTCATAAAAATTACGATGGAAAAACAGCTCGAGATCTTGCCGTTGAAGTTAGTATGCCGGAAATAGTGGAAGCTATAGACAAACAAGTAAAACAATGATACCGAAAGTTAAACAAGTGTTGTTGTGTGAAGAATTAAATATTGTGATTTGCTCGAAAGAAGTTATTAGTAATAGTTATCTAAAATAAAGGATATGTATATAATGCGTATATTAATGTTTATTGGATTAGTACTTTTGTATTGTCCATCTATCTGCAGCTCAGAGCCTGTTGATGAAAGTGTTGAACCAATGTTGTCTCAATCAGAACAAGCTACCAAATTTCTTAATGAATGCCTGACAAAGAACAGAGATGTTATACATCTTACAGGTTTGGCGTCTCTTGATGTAATGGGAATATATGGTGTTGAAGATATTCCAGAAGGAATTACTCCAGCTCTAATTATCAAGGCAATGACAGAACACCCAGATAAAGTTGTTAAAATTTATGGCAATATCGGACAGTTGCGAGCCTTAGCTTTGAATAAGAAAGTACCTCTTTCTGAAGTTGGTGTTTCTGCTAAGGAAAGAATCAATGATATTTTGAAATTATATCTTTCAGGAAATAAACAGGTAATTACTGCTGCGGTTGTCATGTTGAATATTGTTCCAATGGAAACAGACGATCGTGATAAGATGACGATGTATGTTGTGAGACAACTTCTGAAAAACGGCAAACTAAATGAAAAATTATTCATGAAGTTTGCTTTTCTTATGAGTTCAAACACGATGCAAGAGGGAGCTATCAGGCAGGAGTGGGTGACGTTGTTAGATGATATTTCGAATGACTACAAGAAAAAGTCAAAGTCTGTTCCGGCATTTGTACAAAAACTTATTCATAATCAGAAAATGCTGGGTGCGCAAACCTGTCGTATTGACGTTCCATGGAATAAAGTTGAGTGTCTGTTTGAAGTCCAAGATAGAGTTGTGGATATCCTTGTATATGACGATTATGCATTGATGGTATGTAATGGTTATGATCAGGTGAGTAGTTATAGTAGATTGATTACAGTTCCATTTGATAAAGCAAAAAAACCGATTGTAGGGCAACGAATTAATGTAAAAGTTAGTTACTCCTGCAACTCTTGCTCCTCAAGTGATACACAGAATTGCTATGTTGCAACTCAATCTGGGTTGGTTATACTTCCTTTACACGGTAACTCGGCCAAAATATTGAACGAAGAGAATGGATTACCTGGGAACAAGGTTGCATTTGTGGTGCCAATCGGAGACAACATTCTCCTAAATGTTCACAATGAAGGCTCAAACCTTTTATTGTATAATATACATACTGGAGAGATCAAGATGCTTGCATCTACCTTACGGCGTGAAAAAAAGAATATTTTAGATTATCAAGAGTTTGCGATAGACTATTGCTCATTAGACCAAGATGGCAAAGGAGTGCGTCTTTGGACTCGAGATTTTGTGATGTTTCAAGGAGGTAAGCGCATTTCTGTTAAAAAGAAGTTATTCCATTATGACTTTGATTCTGGAAATGTTGTTAAACTAGAATATACCAATCCTCAGCAAAGCGATACTATATATAGATCTAATCAGATATATCCTGATAGAGAAATCCAAGTGGGGAACGACAAGTGGTGTTCTACCTGGAGGGACCAAAAAGGCCCAGAGACTTATCCTTTACAAATCGAAAAACCGGATGGCACTATTGTATTCCTTCCTCCGGTTATAGAAGGATTTGATAGAATAACTCCGATTGCACTAGTTGACTCGGGAAATGCTGTTCTGGTAACCCGTTTCCTTTTGGATACGTACGCATATGGACCTAGAAGGATACTTCTATTACACCTAAAAGATGAAGTCATAAGAGATATAGAGAAAGATCGCTTGAAACAAGCTGAAGATATTATCCTCAAGGAAGAAAGTGCATCTAAAGAAGAGCTTAATAACTCTAGTGATAAGGGTAATGCAAATAATAAGACTGCCAGAATAGAAGAAGTCAACCATACGGTTGAGAAGGTTGCGATTATTGATGCAACACTTCAAGAAAATAGCCTAAGTTCTCAATTCAGAGATATGTTTTTAACAGAGTTGTCAAAGCCAAATGGATTACAGTTTGTAAAGTATACACCTTTTGATAGCAAAGCAACCAAAGAAGCACTTTCTGCCGTATCAGGATACACACCAACTCTTCAGAATTATAAAGATTTGGGGCAAGTTTGTAGTAATGCTAACGCGGTGATAGTTATCGAATTCCTCGAACATAATAAGTCTCAAATTAATGATAAATACGCTGCAATAAGAATTCAGCTTCTTGATTGCCGTTATGGCTTCAAGGTGACCGATAGAGTTATATATACACCTCTGTCTGCACCTGAATTGCAAAAGGTTGCCAAGGATTTGGCAACTATATATTCTCGTAAAATACGTAAACTCGATAAGTTCCCAGAATCTACAAAATTAGTTAGATTCAACAGCCTCACAACCGATGAAAAATCAAATAATAAACATTGGATAGGGTGGGCTGCTGTATTGTATCTTGACACCCTCTATTTAAATAATGTTGATTCTTTAGTGATTGAGCGGGATCGGATGTCTTTTTCATTGATAGAGAGCCTGATTGAAGATAAAGTTCCTGCAATACTTCGTGATTCAATATTAAGTTTTGGTATAAGTATATATTCCCAGAAAACAGAAAAAAACAAGTACTATTACACTTTTATGTTGAATTCTTTAAATGAAAAAAGCGATAAAGTTTTTTATATGCCATTCTACAACGGCATTAATTTGAACTCAAATGCATCAAGTATGGCACGTTATCTCAAGCTAAAAAACAACATAACAGAATCTATCAAAGCTGAGCTGAGGTTGATGTCTATACAGGCTAAATGTTTTGAACAGGCAGGAGAATATGACAAAGCACTGGCCGTCGTTGAAGTGCTGCTTACTTTTGACCCTGAAAGCTATCTATATAAGTTACAACGAGATAAATTATATACAGATGTGAGCCACAATGAAGAGCTTGACAACTTGAATTATAAGACTGCTGGAATACAAGAAGTCAAGCATGGACAAGAGACGCCCCAACAACTGAAGTCGCTAAATGTGCAGGGCGAGATGATGAAAGTTGCGATTATTGATCCAACTCTTCAAGAAACAGTCCAACCTCACAATTTAGAGATTATCTCATTGAAGAATTATCAAATACTAAGGGAATGCAGATTGTAGATCAGTCATTCTTAGCGGGAACAGTAAATAAAGAAGCATTATCCGTAGTACCTTGGGTATCACCTGGTTGCCAGAGTTACAGAAGTCTCGGTAAACTTTGCAATGTTGATGTTATAATGTCAGTTGAATTTTTGAACAACCAAAAGTCTGAAACCACCAATGCATACGCTGCAATAAGATTTCAGCTTATAGATTGCCGTTATGGCTTCAAAGTGGTCGACAGGGTGTTCTATTCTCCTCTTAATCAATCGGAACTGAAAAAAACTGCTAAAGATTTAGCGATTATATATTCAAGTAAGATCAGTAAACTCAATAAATTCTCTGAATCTACAAAATTAATTAAATTCAAAAAAGTCATCACCGATGAAAAAACAAAGAATAAACGTTGGGCAGGATGGGCTGCGGCATCGTATCTTGACACTCTCTATTTAGAAGATGTTGATTGCTTGGTACTTGAGCGGGATCGTATGGCCGGTTATGAAACAGATAGCCTGGCTAAAGATAAATTTTCAGGAGCACCTTTCGGATCAATTATTACGGTTGGGATAAGTATGTCTTACAGAAAAGCTGGCCACGGAGAATATGATGACACTTTGGTCGTAGGTATTTCTAAATCAGGTAGCGGTAGATCTTTAGGACTGGGGTTGGGGAAGGATGTTAACTTTTTCTCGAAATCATCAAGTCTTGCAGGTCTAGCCAGGCTAAAGGCCGACATAACCGAAGCAGGGCAGTCCAAAATGCGGTTGATGTCCACACAGGCAACATATTTCGAACAGGCAAAAGAATATGATAAAGCACTATCCCTTATCGAAACACTGGTTGCTCTTGACCCTAAAAACTCCATATATAAAGAACGACGTGATAAAATATATAAAGATTTTAGTTCGAAGAACGAAGAATGAGCATCTCTATATTTAGAGATGAAAGTTTATGTTGTATGGGAAATAGGAGCAAAACAGACTTTTTAAATCAATAGAAACAACTTAATATAACTACGAAGCATTACAAGAACATGAATATATTTAAAACAATCTTAATTTTGATATGTTGTCTGGTCTGCGCAAGTCCTGCAATTGCTACCACAAATGAAAGTCCAACAGTGGCGGTTATTTATCCTCAGGCTGTCGGCACGGAGGGGACGATATATTCTCTGATTGAATCACGCCTTGTAGAATCATCTGAATATGAATTTGTTGAGCGTGAAAGTATTCGTAGAGTTCTTTCTGAACAGCGTTCAGCTCTGGGCGGAATGACCAGAGGTAAAGATAGTATTGCTCTTGGCAAGCTGATTTCAGCAGATATTTTGATATCATGCTCTCTCATATCGGCGGTAAGTCAGGAGAGTAACGAACCACTCTGTATTCATGTTCAGGTATTTGAGGTTGCCAGTTCTCTTAAACTGGTTGATGCAATGGTCTCTGTTACTGATTTTGGTGATATTGACTATGTTGTTGCAAGTTCTGTTGAACTGGTGAAAAAAGGCATGTTGAAATTTCCTTGTCGTGCAACAGGCATCAAACGGGTGGCTGTTTTGGATGTGGCTTGTGAAACGTGGAATCGCAATCTTTTTCCGCAGGCACAGGCTTATATCAATTTGCTGGAAAGTATCCTTATAGAATCGCCGGACATAGCCCTTCTAAGCAGAAAAGAGCTGGGATCAACTCTTTTAGAACGTTTTATAGAACATCAACCGCCTCCACTTGGAGCGGATATTACAATCGAAACAGAAATGCGGAGAACACCTGATGGAAAGAGTTTGTTAAAAACCAGATTTAGCGGTCAAGATGTGCAAACTGTTCAGGATGTGAAGTTTGAGACTCTGGATAGAACCATAGTGCTCAAACAGGCAAAACAAATTTTGACATCCCTACAAGTTCAGGCAGGTGAAGATTATAATGAATCTGATTTGCAGGAAGAGGCAAAACGTCTGTTTATACGTGCCTATGTGTTAACTCGCAAACACGACTTTGAGCAAGCTTATAAGCTGGCGCAAGCAGCATGCGTACTTGATCCTAAATCTTTGAATGCCAGAAGACTTAGTGAACGATTGTATGCCAAGTTGGTTGCAGCGTCATTTAACAAATGGAGCAAACTAAGCGATGAAACAAAAAATACCATAGGAGAAGAGGCTCGTTGGTATATGGACGATTATTATACTAGGTTGATGGCATGCTACCGTGATAATGATTCAAACATTTTGGGAACAGTAGAATTTCTTAAAATGGGTGCATTGGAGGGTGGATACGAATTAGGACCCGAGCAATTCGAACTATCAAATCTCAATCAATTGCCGGCATTGGCTGAGTTACACAAAGAAAAGCGGTTTCAACTGTGCCGTACTTACAAAGAGGTGATGGAGAAAAGTGGTGACGCTCGAATGAGACATAGACCTCGCGGTGAAAAGTATTTCGGCCCACCGCTACTCTACATCTATATGGAGCTTCTCAATGATGACAGAGAGTTGTTCAAGACAGCTCGCACTTACTTTTCACAAGAGAGCGGTACATA
Source organism: Kiritimatiellia bacterium (assembly GCA_027858345.1). Classification (GTDB taxonomy): domain Bacteria; phylum Verrucomicrobiota; class Kiritimatiellia; order JAQICX01; family JAQICX01; genus JAQICX01. The sequence goes on from JAQICX010000082.1 coordinate 21,080, forward strand.
TCAATGGAACAACCCCGGTGCGGTCTATGTTAAAGGATATTCCACTTTGTTTTATCTTCCTCCTGATATAATTGTGAAAAGGTTTCTTGATGGTCGTTCCCAGGATTGGCAGCTCCTTGATGAATTTATTACTTGGCTGAATAGCCTTCACACACCACTTGCTGACTTTTGGTCGGCTCGGATCATCGATCAATTGTGGAACAAGCTTCCTTCGCATATAACAGCAGATTGCAGTCGTCAAAAAATCCAACAACAATGCCTGCAATCGTTAATAAAGATTGCTGGTGGATTAAATGAGGATGGTGCCATTGGTCGTCAGTATCTTGAAAAAAGCATGGTACTCTCTCGGGGCGGACGTAATTTGTGGAACCTTGCAGACGTTGACTCACTGCAAGAGTGCTGGGTTGTAGCCAAAGGGTACAATAAGACCTGTCGAGCTGTTGTTGCCTCAAAAATACTGCCACTGCTGCGAAAACATAATGCAAATGAGCAAATTATTGATATTGCATCTGAAGCCCTCAAAGATATTTCTCCTGGTCAAAAAGAATATAATATCATTCTTTCAGCTCTTATCGCTGCTGAAAAAAAACTGGGAGTGATTACTACAAATCCGCCAATTTGGGACAAAGCCGTTTTACTTATGGATACAGCCAACAGAAAAACATTAAAGAGTCCATTTTGGCAAAGCTTTACGCTATGCGATAACAGTGTGTTTTTATGTGACACCAGAAACTCAGAGATTCTGCGTATCAACCTTGCTACAGGACAAACCGAACAGTTTTCTTTCGCAGATCTGAAATTACCATTCAAAGGATCAAGACATTGGCATAAAGGTGTTGTACAAGATGTCGGTCTGGTTTGTGCAGGACGTTTTTGGCAACCTCTTCAGACAGGACTGCTTTCCATAGATCTTGAATCAGGAGACTCTCGCGTATACAACAGCACAAATGGACTTTTTGCCGATCAGGTGACTTCCATCTGTTCTGTAGGTGAAAAAATTTATGGAATCTCACGGGGAACCACGTCAGCAGAGTGGAATTGGCGCAACTTTGCCGGCGGCGGACCATTTGTTCTATTTGAACTGGATCCTGCAAATGATAAAATACGCAATATAGATGGTTCGGGCATGGGAGAGGGGAGACTGGCGGGATCTACAACTGTATCCATCAATGGACTTCTTGGAGATGAAGAGCGGAATGGACTGTGGGTAATGGAAACATGGTGGACTCTTGGTTTTCCTCATTTCTACGACATCAAAAATGACACCTGGACGAGGATTAGAATTAATGCTTTTGACTGGCAGCAGATAAAAGCTTGTAAGGCTGCACTTGTTGCTCAGCCTAAAGGGATGCTCTTTGGTTCATACCTATATAACCCTGATATCGATTCTTTCTCATATCTGCCATACTTCAGTGCATCATCAAACAATAGTAATGTAACTCCCCGTATAGATATTTCTCTGCCAATGACCGAATGGCGAGGTCAAGTTTGGGGCGTTAGCCATGATGGCAGACTTTCTCGTGTCTCCGCAGATGGTTCTAATACAGAATACGGAACTTCATTTGTCGAAAATGGCTTAAATATTTTTCAGATTATGCCTTCTGCCAAACAGCTTGCGGTTATTGCAACTGATAGTCAGAAATCAAGAATTCAGGTTTGGAGTATTGATCCGTTAGCATCGCCGGAAACTACTCAAAAAAGAGAGGGAAATTCTTATTGTGCCACTCAGGTAGTGGAACAGGCAAAGTCTGGAACACCGCTTTCAGGGTTATCTTTGCCGGATATGATGTCGGTTGACTCCGCCTCAATCCCCAATATTGAAGGTCTGGCTCCTGGAAGCAAAGATGCGCAGCTTCGACAACTGGCATATTGCCATTCTTCGGGATTGCCTGTAGAAACCGTTAATCAAACCAAGATACGCTTTCGCCTGATTCCGCCTGGTTCTTTCACCATGGGAAGCCAACGTGCATACGCTCATTATGCCATGTGGCGATCTTCAGAACATAAAGTCACTCTTACCAAACCTATATATGTCAGTAGCACTGAAATTACACAGGGTGAATGGGAAACTATTATGGGAAGTAATCCTGTTCGTTTGGGGCCTATAGGCAATAATCTTCCTGTAGAGGAAGTGAATTGGTCCGAATGTCAGGAATTTTTGAAGCGACTTTGTAAAGCCGAAGGGGTACCGCAAGGTTCCTACCGAATGCTAACCGAAGCTGAATGGGAGTATGCGTGCAGAGCCGGCACAGATACTTTCTCTTGTTTTGGCGATAACCTTACACGTAAACAGGCAAATATGCGAATTCCACACGGCATATATCCTGACATACTGGAACCACGAATTACAGAGAGTATTACTCCTTTGCCCGTAGCAAGTTTTGCCCCTAATGCTTGGGGTTTATACGATATGCACGGTAGCGTGGAAGAGTGGTGCGAGGACAAATATCATTGGACGTATGATCGTGCTCCTTGTATAAACCCAATTCAGACCTCAAAAGGATGGCGTAGAGTATCACGTGGCGGAAGCAGATATTCAGACGACATGAAATGTTCGTCGTTTTATTGTGAAGAGGCTCTGATTTCATCAGATGTTAAAGCCAGAGGCTTCGGATTTAGAATTGTAAGAATAATTGAATGAGAAAATTGTTCTTTCAAAAAAATTTCAAACCTCTGTTGAAACAGGTTCCAGTGGTAACTGCTCAATCAATGTTAAACTGTAAATTGGGCTTGTCCTTCATAGCCCATTGGGCGAAGCATGGGAGGGTTGGCGTCCCCGCCGACCTAAATATAAAGGACAGCGAGGACGCTGTCCCTCTCGTTGGTGGAAATAACGTTAGAAAGTCGGATTTGCAACTGTAGCTGAGGGGCACATGCGTGATGGCAAGTAATGACCTCGGATATAAAAATAAAGAAATTAAAACAAACTTTTATAGAATTAATTTGGTTAAAAGCATCATACAAGGCGGAAGCCTGCAACTTTTGACAGAACAAGCAAAAAAAAAGGACAGAAAAATGAAGAATAGTTTCGTGAAAATGATAATGGCATGCCTATGTATCTGCGTCAGTACATCGGTATTTGGAGGTCCAAAAACAGTGTTGACAGAAGCGGAACAGAAAGCAAAGGATGCAAAATACAAGGCGTTTGCAACTGAAAACCTGAAAGTTGATAAGCCGGCTCTTGAGGACGCATGCATTAATGCAAAAAAGTCAGGGAAATATGTATTGGTTGTGGTGAAATCGAAGTCGTGCAGTTGGTGTCGTATTATGGATAAAATTTTAAAGAATGATACCACAATCGCACCCATCGTGGAGAGCAACTATGTTCAGGTTAACATCAACTATTCTTCATTTAAGACGCTTCTGCCTGATGTGCAATATATTGGTATGATTCCAAATTTTGCTGTTCTTTCATGGGACAAGAAGCTTGTTAAACGCTTCAATCCTGTATCGATTGAGACCAAGAATCCCTCAGGCTATGATAAAGAAAAGCTTCATGCATTTTTTCTTGAATGGGCTCCGAACAAGGATAAGTCTGCTATGCCGGCAGTTGCTTCCTTGACAAATACAGTACCTCTTAATATTGAACCTGGAGAGCAAGGTAAAGTGCAATGTGTTGATGCTGCAAAGTATCAGTACGACCTATATCTTCCGTCGTCCTACGGCAAGGGAAAACTGCTCCCTATTATTTACACATCTAGCCCGGGAGGTGGAGGCATGGTCAATGCTTACAAGGCCATGGGTGAAGAACTTCAGGTTATTGTCGTTGGTGAGCTAGCGTATCGCAACAATCGTTCTATCTCTGATATTATTGGTAGTGTGTTTGCCATGCTTCGCGATGTTCGCCAGCGGATCGAGTTTGATCCTACAGCTCAGTTTACGGCGGGAATGTCAGGAGGAGCCTGGCAGTCCTACAGCGTTGCTCGCTGGAATTCAACATCTATCTGTGGTGTAATGGCTATGGGCGGTTGGTTGGGAATGCAGTATGAGCCTTGGTTTAGGCATGGAACAGGGCTGCTTGTGGCACGAGGTGCTGGCGTTGACGATAAAGGTAGCAATAGAATGAGTAAGCGCGATTCCACATTTTTGTCTCGTTTCAATGCGACCGTTAAAGACTGGTCTTTCCCCGGTGGGCATGTTGATGCTCCAACACCTGTGAAAGTCGAAATGCTGCAATGGCTTTTGGACGAGCGTACCAGTCAGGATGACGTTGCACAAAAATCTGCAGAAGCTCAATGGGCGGAATGGAATACGAAGTGTGAGCAGGGGAATGACGGCACTGTTTTTGTTGAGTGTGTAGAAGCTGTACTGGAACATCCCAGAACATGGATTGCATATGAAGCAAAAAAAATTATTGATAGGCAGTTGCAGGACTACAGTAAATTTCAGGGATTATCTCTTGATGGGCTTCCAACCGGACAATATGCAGAAGACTATTTTGGGTTCATCGCATACGGTTCTGGAATGGCGGGGGATGCAGATACATTCCATTCTGCGTTAAAGTGTTTTCAGAGCTGCGGCAACTGTGATCCTGAGTGGGCAAGAATCCTTGCATCAATTATGCTCTTCGCTCCGAATGACGACGTTAGGGATATGGTTGAGGGGCAACAGCTTCTTCAGGAAGAAATTAAGCGAAATCCTAACAATGACAGCCTTAAAATGTTGTCTGCAGCTTATTATATAAAAAAGAGCCAATTTGCAGAAGCAGCACTATTGTTAGAAGATATCCAGTTACCTGCGTTGAAGTATTCTGGTCCTGTTGCTGACAAAATCACAAAGAACGAAAATATTGCTTACAAGCAGATCGAGAAATCAATAGCTGAGAAAAAAGATCTTATTAAAGGAGATGTATGGCTTCAAATATTACCAGATTGATGAAGAGTTCTAATGCAAGGTGTACTTGGCGAATGCCTCTGTTCTGGGAGCTCGCGCTGCTCTCAACAGAAGTTCATCAAATACTTCATGGCCAACTTGTGGATTTTGAGGTGGAGAGCAAACAAGCATGCGAAAGAAAGGCTAATAAATGAAATACGATGTTATAAGTCAATGCTTCGACAAGTGTCTTGAGAAGGCTGTAGGTAGTAGTTGTGGTGGGCATTGTAAGGATTTTTCTTATCTAGCAGAAGAATATGTGGAGGAAGATTAATGAAAAAAAATTAAAATATTCGTTAGGCATAGGGATTGCAGCTGTTGTTGTCATAGTTACCATAGAAACAATATCATTTAGACATATAAATTCTGAATTCAGTGTTTCCCAAATGAAACCATCGTTTGATCTAGGAAAAAGAACATCATTTACATTTAAGAAACCGATTCGTCTTGCTGACGACAAAAAAAGAAGAATAAAAGAATTAGAACAAACAGGATATGTTCCAATGGGTAGTGGATCTGAAAATATGTTTCTTGCACAGTATACTTCTTGGTGGGGGCAACCTCTTGATCCTGAAGAATTCTGGCAGGATGAAGTTATTTGGTTTGATAGTAGAGCTCGGGCACGAGCAGAGCATTATGGACGACGTTTTCCGCCTATACCAAGTCATATTGATATGGAAACTATTCCAGGTTCAAACAAGGATGACTATTGGCTTAAACCCATAGCGTGGAAGCATGCAAATCCTAACTACGTTCAGACAGAGCAGGAACGAACCTTTTGGTTTTTCAGACGTCACCTTCTGCCAAGATCGCCTGAAGAAATTGATACTAAGCAATTAGAGATTGCAAAAAGTATTTTAAGAACAAAAATTAGACTCCAGAATGCCAAGAATGAGATAAGAGGATGCCCGAGAAATAATAGAGAGTATACTCCTGAACAGCTTGAAGTCGAGTTAAATAAAACACGAGAATCATATCAAAAAAGAGCGATTGATGATTTTGATTTTCCTCCAGAGCCATTTCAGAATCAGAATATGTTGCTTTACAGCTATGTAAAGGATCAACGTGATAAATATCATAAAGCTGTTGATAAGGATGATGAACGGGGGAAAAATCGCATATTGAGGTCTCTGATGGTAGATAAGAGTTATATTACCAATGACTTGGAGCCTAGTTTTGTTGCAAGAGGTACGGCTTGGCAGGCCAATTACCTATCTCGTTTACGCAACGAAGGGTGGGATGAGTCATATGTTGAAGCATATAAAAAAGCTTGGGATGTCAAAAACTTTGACTAAAGAATGATTTATACCACGAATTGTATAGAAAGTTTAAATAAAAAAAATAGGAGAACAAAAAAAATACGCGGGAGTTTTTCCAATGAAGATAGCACTATGAATCTAATTGTTACGGCCCAAATTACACCTAGTGCGCCAAGGAAAGCCTTGGACGTCTTATGGGGGAGAGAGAAAATTAAACTTTAAAAGTTATCCTCTTTCATGTTATTATTGTGTGATATAGACGATGCGAGTGGTGAGCGAGTGTGTTGTATATTTTAAGAGAGAGTATGATGAGTTTAAAATAAAGGATTAGTTATGAAGAAGTTTATTAAATATATGGTTGTTGTTGGATTTATCATAATTGCTTGTGCTGCTTTTTCTCTTCAGGCTATTGCAGCACCTGGTTACAGTGAAGCGCAAGTAGATAGAATGATACGAAAGTTGGACAGAAAGAATTTGGCTGATCTGAAAAAAAATTATCCACAACTTTATGAGGAACAGGTTGAACTTATGGCGTGTCACAGGATAGAAGGCACCACATATCATTATCCATGTATGTGCTTGGGAATGGGCAAGTGGAACTGGGATCTCTATAAGAAAGTATTTAAAGTGGAAATACCCGACCCGATTATGGAATTTGATCTGCGCGATGATGTACTTTTAGATAATTGTTCTAATGTAACCAATGTCTTTCGTTCATACGCTCGCTATTTGTATAATTCAGATGATAAAAATATAAAAAAAATAGCGGATGACAGTGAAAATGAATTCCTGTGTGCCGTCATAGGGCCATTCTCTGGAACGTTTGATCTCAAAAAACGCCCTATAGCTAGACTGATGTTTACAGCGAGACGTAAATATAAATCCAAGGAATATATGTTTTTTGTGTATCGGGTACAAAGCGATAAAAATCCGGAAGATGATTTCGTGCAACTATATGGAGCTATGTTCAAGCAGGATAAAACGAGATGGCTTTTAACCGATGATTTGTCATGGAGCTTTCTGTTATTTTGGCCGGATTTTGCGAAGTATGATAGTAGTGACCTTCCATATCTTCCAACATATGATGAATTTCGGTCTGTAATGAAAAAATCTGAGCTCCCTTCTCAATTCTATGAATTAAAAAGCACCGTAACTAATTCCATTAAATCAAACGTTTCAAAAGACTAAAAAATGTCAGGCAAAGATGTTGCTAACCAAATCAAACAAGGTTTGCCAAGGAAAGCCTTGGATATTTTATGGGTGGTAAAGAATGGAAATGAAAACAATAATTATAGGAGAAAATTATGAATAAGACCTCTCAAGTTTTCAAATGGATCGCAATCGCCGGGGCTGTCATGCTGACCTGTGGCGTGCTTTTCGTTTCTTTCGTGTTTTTTGTCGTGGTTCCCGCACAAAAGACAATCATAAACGTTGTGTCCAAGCCGGTGGATGAGGCCAAAGAGGCAGTGCGAATGTACTATGCCTCGCATAATCGACTGCCAACAAATCTGGTAGAACTTGCTGACTTCGCACAAGATAACAGTCTATCCTTTGATGGTGCATCGTACAAGAGCATGAGCTTCGCCATGACCAACGAAACAGTTTATGTGTCGTGCACCGGGCGATTTTCTCAGGGGTGGTTTAATTTCCCGCTCGAGGAGCCAGTTAATGATTTCATGGGAGACCATCCAGAGTACGAGCAGTTTCTGGAAGACCCACGGGATTTGACAAAGGTCATTTGCGCATTCTATGACGAACGCAATGCACTTCCGGAGGATCTAGACGATCTCAAAGAATTTGTTTCCTCCTCCAAACTTGATGTTGACCTGACTCCGTACCAATCGGTGTTTGTGAAGAAGAGGCTGTTTGGGGATGTCAAAGTGGAATATAAGACGGTGCCGGTTGATAACAACCATCGTTCTGGCACGTTCCCCATACCGAAAACATATTTAAAGCGAATAAAATGATCTGTTTTCTGTTGCCTGCCAAATTAAAAAGGTATAGGACTGTCAGATTAAAGATGTACGGAAATGGGAAGAATGAAAGTTAAAAGGGAAAATTGAAAATGGAAAAAGAAATGTGATCCGTCTTCGGTACTCCCGCCTTCATTTCATTAAGGCGCGGCACAGCCTGCGCGACAGGGAAGTGAAGAGTAGGGAAAAGCTTCCGCAGGTCTGTATGAAAAGGAGGCGGGAGGATTTGGGTATTAGTTGACAAAAACCGTAGATTTTATTATAGTCCTAACAGTGTTTAATAAAATTGAGTTATGGAGATGAATAAAAATGATTGCTATGCAAAAAAGAATACATGTCTCTAATGGTGATGTTTCTTTCAAGTTGCCACATGAGTTGTGGGATAGTGATGTTGAAGTGTTGGTCTTTCCTGTTCTAAAGCAAAAAGATAAGAAGTCTCGCAAAATTAAAGATGTTATTGGTAGTTGGAAAGGAAAGATGGAGTTATCAAAGGATTTTGATGAACCTTTAGAGGGTTTTAAGGAATATATGTAATGAAACTGCTGTTAGATACAAATATATTGCTTTGTTTACAGCAGGATGATAGCCGAATCAAACAGATACAACAAACAGTAAAAAGGTTGATCAGCCAGTTTGGCTAAAAGATTTTAGAGATTAAACATGAACATATTGACAACAGATGAACTGAATGAGCTAATCGCAACCGATGAGGGCTATTCTCTAGAATTTAAGCGAACAGCTGCGCATTTGGGTCGAGAAATATGTGCGTTCGCTAATTCTGCAGGAGGTATTGTTCTGATTGGTGTGGATGATGATGGATCGATTGTAGGTATAACCAATATGAACCGAGTTAAATCGGAAGTGCAAAATATTGCTCGCTCTATGGAACCTTCTTTGATGATTAAATTGGAGGTAATGGATGATATACTGGCTGTTGTTGTGCCTTCTGGCCCAGATAAACCATATTCTGCAAATGGCAAATTTTACCTACGGGATGCATCCTCTTGTCAGCAGATGAGTCGTGACGAAATTAGGGAATTCTTTTTCAAGGAGGGTTTGATCCAATTTGATCGTCAGTCCTGCATCGGTTTTTCATTAGAAGATGATTTTGACCCTGAAAAATATAGTCTTTTTGCCAATGTAGCTTTGATTCCTGAGGAACTTCAGCGAAATGATGTTCTTATTAATTTGAAAGTGGTCGAGAATGGACAAATGACCAATGCCGGTGCATTGGTTTTTTCCAGAGATGTTTCGAAGTTTTTTCTGCAGGCATCTGTGGTATGCGTTTTATTTCAGGGAACCAGTAAAAGCAAAGTACTCGACAAACAAGTTTTTGCTGGCGGTGTGGCGTTTGATTTTGATGGTGCGATGACCTGGCTGTTGGCACACATGGATACCGAATATATTATTGGTGCAGGAGCGAGAGTAGAAAAATTAGAACTGCCTGAAGCGGCTTTACGTGAGGGGTTGCTTAATGCCGTTGCACATCGTGATTATCGTTTCTCCGACCATATCCAGGTTAACCTTTTTCGTGATAGGGTGGAAATCATCAACTCTGGTGGTTTGGTTTCCGGATTAGAACAGAAGGATTTGGGGAGGGTTAGTCGCCCGCGCAATCCACTTCTTTTTTCATTGCTCGAAAGGATGAACCTGGTAGAAAATATTGGTTCTGGCATTAAACGGATGCGAAATGCTATGCGGAAGTATGGTTGTGATGAACCTATTATTGAAGTTGCGGAATCTTGGTTCTCAATTTCATTTCCACGTTCTCACTCAGGCCCCGACTCAGGCCCCGACTCAGGCCCAGGTTCAATTCGTGAAAAAATACTGTTGGCGTTAATGGAAAAATCGCACAGTCGGAGTCAGCTAGCGGAAGTTCTGGGGCATAAAGGAATTTCAGGGAAGCTGAAGCTGCGTATGAAAGAATTGCTGAAGGAGGAACTGATTGAAATGACTATTCCCGACAAACCTTCCAGCCGTCTGCAGAAATACCGATTGACAGAAAAAGGTGTTCAAAATAGAAAAAATCTCTAGGAGTCTAAAGTGAAAGTTATTGAGAATACTGTAATAGTTGTATTATCTTTCAAAGCATTAATTATTGAGTGTTATTTCATATAAAATTATCCAATCAAAGGTTGAAAAATTACTTTTGAGATTATTAACAAAATACTGAAAAGACATTGTTTTGCGAACATTCGTATAATGATTGTTAGAGAAGGAAGAAAAATGTACATCTTTTATCAAGTAGCCCAGTGGGTATCGTTGGCTGTCTTGCTTGCGACCGCAGTCGCAGCGATGTGTGCTCTTCGATGGTCAAGGCGGCCAGTTTATATATATTTCTTGCTCGCATGTCTCGGGTTCGCTCTCGCCCCGAGCACCCCATGTGCATCACGCATCGTGAAGCAGCGACAGATGACCGAGAAGGAACGCGTACGGGAAGACGCCATGATGGAGGAGTTTATGGCTGTTAACGAGAAGTATCATCCTATCCCCTATTCAGAAGTGCCGTATATCCTTAACCTTCCATTCGGACAGGTCTTTCTTCTCCTTGGCGTTCTCTATCTGGCGAATGAGGAGCGAAAGGGTGGCAAGAAAGTGGGCGCCAACAATTGAATCGACTCGTGTTTTAAAAAGCTGTGCTTTTGAAAAAAGGTCATTCAAAGTATTGGACGAATGAAAACTGGAGAAGCAACTCAGTAACAAACAGGGATCGTTTCGTTGTTTCATGAACGATCGCGAATCAAATACAGAAAGGACATTACATGAACAAGGTGTCAAAAAGTTTCTTCTTGGGTTCCACCGCTATTGGCTTTGGAATTGTCGATGTGCTCCTCGTTATCTCGGATGTATGGATCAAAACAAGTTCCCCAGAAGCGGGTCTCGGCCTGCTCGGATTGTCATACATTCTGGTGCTCTTCGGTGAGATTGTCCTGGTCGTACTTTTGTATAAATCCTGGGCGGCGATCCAAGATGGTCACGCGAGGACGACGCCTGGGAAGGCCATAGGGTTCTTATTCATTCCGTTCTTTAATATCTACTGGGCCTTCCAAGCCACATGGGGGTTGTCCAAGGATTTCAACGCATACCTACAGAGAAATTCCATATCCGTTGCAGCACTTCCAGAAGGACTCTTTCTCTCTTTCTGTATTCTGAGCATCACGGCGTGGATTCCGATTCCTATTCCGAGATTTGTGCTACCCGTTGTGTTCTATATCTTTGGGTTGATCATGGTTTCCACCCTGTGTGACGCAATCAATGCGGTCGCAGAGAAACCACACCAGCAATAGCTGTTAAGTACCAAATTAAACTGGTGCGCCAAGGAAAGCCTTGGACGTCTTATGGGGAGAGAGAAAAAGTTAAAATTGAAAAGGGAAAGTGGAAAAATACAGGAATAGTCTAGTCCTTTCTATTAAGAAAGTGTCAACTTGTATTAGGATAAGACAAAGGAACTCTTAGCGGACAGGTAGGTAAAGGATGTCAAAATTAATGGAGCCAAAACAGCAATATAAATTTTTAACATTTCATAATCTACTGCGTTTTATAGTAGTTATATTTTACCCTACAGTTATGCTGGTTTTAATGGATAGAGAACGTAAATTTAATATCACTTTTCCAGGAAGATACGTATATGATTTAATGTTGATCTCTATTGTGTTATGTTTTATCTCTGCTTTATTTAGTGTGAAACATGGCTTCTTAGCATTTCTTTTGGAGTTGGTATTGCTAACTTGTGGATTGATAGCAAGCGTTATTGTTCTCGGAGTTATGTTGATGGCCTTAGACGGTGGATTGTATAGGTAAATGTTGTCGACCAAATTAAAAGCGGGTGCGCCAAGGAAAGCCTTGGACATCTTATGGGGTAAACCCTTTGAGTAAAGATTTCAGATGGTAGATGTTTGCTCTTGTGTAATTCAACTAAATTATGTATTATCTTTAATATGAAAAAAAGAAATTTGACAATAAAATTTTATGATTCTTTTGAGCAAGAAGAAATGGCTGAAGTTCAAAGGCGTACTAATAAAACTCCAAAAGAGAACCTAGATGAGTTTGCTATACTTCAAAGTAGAGTATTTGGGGAAAACTGGCATAAACAAAAGATGGTTCGTAAGATAACCTTTGAAAAAGTGACGTGGTGATTTATGTTTTTTAGTGATGACATGAAAGATTTAATAACTTTCTTCGAAAAGTATTCTGTTCAATATCTTTTGGTTGGTGGTTTTGCTGTAAATTATTATGGTTATGTTCGAACTACTATGGATATTGATATTCTCGTATTTCCCTCTAAAAAGAATGCAAATCAAATAATGTTGGCTTTAAAGGAGTTTGGTTTTGGTGCAGCAGAAATACCTACCGATTATTTTTCAAAAGAGGGTTGTGCTATACATTTGGGTGTTGAACCAAATAGAATTGATATTCTTACTAAATTAAAAGATATTTCCAATGAACAAATTTTTAATAATTCTCAGAAAATTCAATATGAGGGAATAGAATTGAATATTATTTCAAAGAGTGATTTGCTTGAGTGCAAAAAGAAATCTGGTCGTTTAAAAGATTTAGCTGATGCTGAAGAGCTTGAAAAGTTAAAATGATTTGTCTGAAAAATTAATGACAATAGAGATTGTTTGGGATTTTATACATACGCTAACCTGGCTTGGCCACAACATCCCGAAGGTGGTTAACCCAAGCGTATTCCCCTTCAATGGTAGGAAGCGTCCCTCCCATTGTTAAAATTTTAAAAGTGTAGTCTCCCGCCGCATTTGTTATAATGCGGTAAGCAACAAAAAAACAGGAGAACTACACATGGGGAATATAGCAAAAACAGA
>JAQICX010000095.1 GCA_027858345.1 Kiritimatiellia bacterium
AATATATCTATCTTCAACATGGCTATGTTTTGTATCATATATCGTTAAGGCATTACAATCCTTAAAAACTGTTGTAGCCTCTTCAAAAGACACTTCATGTTTTTCTAAGTTTATTTTCGCTTTTTGTCTATCCCACTCAAAATCAAAATCCATAATCATCCCCTATCCTTTGTAAATATAATAAAAAGCTTATCATAAGTCAATGTTTTAGCCACAAACAATGTAAAAAAAGAACAAGCCAATCGCATCCATGCTCAAACTATAAGATACGCTTGCTAGGAAAAATACGATTACAATGTGGAAATCCGCCCTTTTCCGTACAGGTTTAATTCGATAGTCCTATGCAGTTTTAATGTTGTCGGTAACAGATGAGCCTGAGATTCGGTATTCTCCTGAATAGTTTATGTTGCCGTCGTTGTTGGCATCTTGTGCGGTATGTTTGATTTACCCAAGTTTATTATACTTGGAAATCGTTGTTCGTATATCGGCTGTCCAAGAAAATTGTAGGCGTTTGTTCCCGTCAATTGAAGTCTCCACTGTCATACCTCTGCCAAAACATGTTTGTTGACTGATTGTTAATACTTCTCAAAGTTTTCATATTTCTTAATCCATTGATAACGTTTTCTTTTGTATGTTTTGGATCAAAAAATATTGTCTCAAGTTCAAATGATAATATTAATTCTTGATTAGTTATATTGTTACACCCCCAAATATTAATTCCTACAATTGGACTATTTGTCAAAGGAGACAAATCTTCTATTTTCAAATAAGATAGTCCGATAGATCTAACTGGACTATTTTCTAATGATGACAAATCTTTAATATTTGTTGATCCTATGTCTAATAATTCTAATGTTTCACCTTTTAATGCAGTTAAATCATTTACTTCTGTCATAGCAAGAACCAAGGTCTTTATGGGACTATTGGCTAACGAAGTTATATTGGAAACAGATGTGTTAAATAAAGACAGATAATCTAATGAAAGTCCCCTAAGCAAAGAGATGTCAGATATATTAGATCCTGTTAAATCCAAATAACGGAGCTTTTTCTGCTTTTCTATGCCTTGCAATGAATCTAGAGAAGAGAATCTAAGATCCAACATTGAAACAAAAATGTTTTTGAGGGCAATAACATTCCGATTTGTACAGAAATTTGCTTGAATCCAAAAAGTACCACTCTCAACGCCATTAATATTCGGTGAGTGAAAATTCTCAGATATACAAACAACATTGTTGAAATTAAAATCCTCTGTTCGAAGTAATTTATCTATATTATTTACACTTGAAACTACAACATTTGTTCCTGCAAAAATTTCTATGACAGATGATAGAAAAATATATAAACTGCATAATAATATTTTCATTGTATCTCCAGTATATAATTTGCTTTTGGTGTAATACCTTTAGATCCTATTTGAATAGAGACTTCATCACCTGTCGATAATTTATCATGCTTGTTGTAATATGGCAAATAATTAATCTGATTTAATTGAGCAACGTACCGAGTGTTCCATGTTCTTAAAATTTTCTTTTTTTCAACGGGCATCCATCCTTCAATATCTTTATATTTATGAGCCATAAAGAGGCCAACATTAAACTTAGCATTATTATATGCAATATGAGGGTAAGTATCATTCTTTGTACCAGTTGTGATATTTCCTGCTCCCCATAATGAATCCACAGCAATCTGAGCTCCAGGAGGAAGTTGGATCCTTGACAGAGGTGCTTTTGTACGTTCTCGTATTTCTTTAGGAATACCTAATCTGGGAATGACAACAACCTTCAATCTACCACAATTACAGTTTACTTTTAATCGCTCTGGTTTAATTTCCTCAATTTTCTTTGTTCCATATAAACCAGAACGTGATGCAATAGACAGAAATCCGCCAGACATAAACTCACCTGATGCTGCCAATCTGGCCATTAATTCTTCTTTTTTTGTTGCTGGTCTGACACAAAACACGGCAATCTCTAGATAATCATTAACATTATACGCAGCTTCTTCAGAAGAGAAAAAAGGATGTAAACCTGGCGGTAGCCATTCAGTATTATCATTCAAACCCCACTCATCCCAATAATTAATCAGGTCATTACCACAAATGGCGTAAAGGTTGCGGCCGCCTTGCTCTTCGATTGGGTCTCGGGAGAGGAATTTGCCGAGGTCTGGATTGTATTTGCGGTATTTGTATTCTATTAAGCCTGTTGTGTCGTCAAAGTATTCGTTGCTGAATCTGAAAGGATTATCAGCATACAATGAACCTGTCGGATCAGTAGTAATAACTCCGAATGGACTATACTCATAGTGAGCGACAAGGTCGCCTGAGTCATCCACCAAATCAGTGATATTCTTATTTGCATCATGGCAATAGAAGACTGTTTCACCAGCTAGGGACGCTGTCAGAGTCTCCCCATTCGCCCAAGTGTACAGATTAGTTGTTAACTGTGAGTTGTTAGTCGTCAGCTCTGCAATGATATTATTGCCCTGCCAGCAGAACAGGGTGATTTCTGCACCGACTACTTTCTTCACCATACGTCCTTGATAATCATATTTGTAGGTCACATAAGTACCGTCTGCGGTGTTGGTGGCAGCAACCATTCTGTTTTCTGCGTTCCAAGAGTAACTCCAAGTACCATTGGCAATCATGTTTCCGTCAAGGTCGTAATTCATAAAGGTTGTATCTTCGCCAACCTCCCAAGTATCATACTGATTGAGCTCGTTAGAATCAAAGGATTCTGTCAGACCGTTCAGCTCTTTATTATACCTATTACCAATATCATCAAATGTAAAGTTGTAATTATTTGTATTCATTGTCGCTCCTGCTAGTTCTGAGTAATTATTGTAGCTGAAACTATTGGTTTTGACAAGTAGATTTTCATCAAAATCCAGTCTTTCTGTAAGTCTACCCAAAGCATCATTTTGATAAATAAAGGAAGATATACAATCCTCATCAAAGTAATTGGAGACTCCAACAATCAGATTGCGATTATCTTCATAATACTTTGAAATTCCAAAACCAAGATTATTAGTGATTGATGAAACCATTGCTGATCCATAAAGATAGTTGTAATTGAATGTGTTTGTTTCCGTTCCGACTATTGATCGGAGAGTTGCTGGGCGGCCGAATTCATCGAAATCGTAAAGATCTGATTTCAAAGGCGAACCATAATATGTATCTCCAACAGAATACCCCATCGAACGTCCGTTTTCATCATAGTTGTAATATGTACTAGTGAACTTAAAATTGCTAAAGTCTATAATTGTTTCATATGCTAGATTTAAACTAAAACATACGTCATAAATTCTGGCAACAGAGCAACCACCATCGGCAACCGTACCAATTTGCCCTAAACGAGTATATGTATATGTTTTGGAGACTGTGTCATCTGAATAATCGACCTGAAGCAGTTCTCCACATCCGGTATATAAATTGGTCGATGTTACTCCTCTTGCCCATGTACGGGTGTACAGTTTGCCATTTGGATAATATGTGTATGAGGTACCATTGCCATCGTCATAGACTTTGTTGGTCAAGAGACCTGTTGGATAGTCATAGAGCCATTCTGTTTCGGCCGGATCATTTGGGTTTGCAAATGTCTTCATCTTGATTTTGCGGTTTTGTGAATCATATTCGTAGGCGACTGGATATGTTGAGCCGTATTGGTAAATTATTGAGCTACTTCTTAATTTTGTGTGTTTGCTTGTAAGCATCTTTTAAAACTTTCATATCAGCTGGTGACAAATGAAAAACACAACCTTTGTGAGGTGGCTCATCAGGCATTTCACCAAAAGCTAATGAGTTTGTATTTACTATTGTATAGTCTTTTTTACTTGTTGGAACAACTGAAACAATACCACTACTCTTTATTACATTATTAAAATCATAATATTGATAGTATATTGAATAGTCTCTCACTGTTAATTTTGGCAAAGCCATTGGTTCAAATGTTTCGTCTGTATAGTTATAATGATTAAAACTCTCAACAGGAACTTTATCTGCCAATATTCTAAATGTTTCCCCAATAAACATATTTTTATAACTGTCTTTTTGATATTCGTCTAAAAGAGCCTGTAGGACTTTAATGTGAGTATCAACAGATACAGACAAAGATTCTATACTATCTTCTGAGTACTGTTGTAAAAGTTTGTTGTTCTTAAACCTTGTTGAATTCATTATATTTGTGGAATTAAGTAACGATAACATTCTCATACCACAATCTGTTGCATCATAATAAATAATAGATTCTATCTCACTATCTTTTATTTTTGAATTAAATATTTTACTTTTTATCACATCTACAGCTGCTATATTTGCTTCTGTGTTACCAATATGAAGTAATGCCGTAAGAGCTCGACCTCCTGTCGCAGAGTATGATTCATTTATTGCACGTTTCTTCAATATTAAGACAGTTTCACCTGACATATATAAGTCACTAAAATATGGTTCCATTCCAATATCTCCAAAAATTTCAGAATTTTCAGAAGTAACCATATCATTTATACTTTTTATTTGTTTCGCTTCTGTGTAATATATTTTAGCGAAAAGATTAAAGCTGCAACACAACAAAATCAATACATGTAAAAATGTTTTCATTATAATTTTCCCTCGTCAAATCTTACAATTCGTTTTCTATTAACCTGATCAATTAGTTCAATTTCCTTACACTTATTATTTTTTAAAACACCTTTAATCTTAAGTAACATTTTCATCCCTAGCAGCGATGTTTTATTAGGAGTATTACGACTGAATGGTCTTTCAATATTTATTCCTAAATATTCATCTTGACCATCTAAAACTTCGTTATCATAACAAACATATGGGTAAAATGTTTTTTGAGCTTTTACATAAACTCCAGGAAGAGTCTTTTTGTCATAGGGATTTGATATTTTTGCATTCTGTTTAACAATCATATCATACTCTGGTTTTTGGAGCACTTCAGCAAGGTCATGTGTACTATTACTAAAAAATACTTTTGTACTTCGTACATGCAAACTTTCAAAATGATTGTCTTCTCCTGGTTGCTTACGTATTATATCGTTTCCATTTTCATCTTCCCTATATCTTTTGTATAATAAAGCATGTGCAAATAAGAATGAATGATCATAATCCATAATTGCAGAAGTTAAATCTTTAGAGCTAATTCTCCAACCAACTTTTATTTTACAAGTAGGCTTGCAATCTTTATCTTCTATAACAGTTCCAAGTGTCAAAACCATATTAGCAATATCTTCAAACCCTTTATTTGGGCCAGCCGGACCAAAACCAACATAAATAGAAACTCCATCTGAGAGCCCCCACCAGTCAACCCAGTTAATCAGGTCATTGCCACAAATAGCATATTCGTTAAGTCCACCTTGAACTCCAATCGGGTCAAGACTCAAGAACTTAGCTAACGATGGATAATATTTCCGGTATTTGTACTCGACTAGGCTTGTTGTTGAATCCCAATATTCATTGCTGAACCCAAAGGGATTTAACGAAACTGTGAAGGGTGAAGTGTAAAGGGTGAAACTTTGGACACCGAAAGGCGAATAATCATAGTGCACTAAGTGTGTACCAGAGTCATCCACCAAATCAGTGATATTCTTATTTGCATCATGGCAGTAGAAAACAGTTTCCCCGTCCAAACTGGCTGTCAGAGTTTCGCCGTTTGCCCAAGTGTAAAAATTGGTGAATGAATCTGTCATTTCAGCGATGATATGATTTCCATTCCAATAGAATAGAGTTGTCTCCCCATCAGTGATCCACGCAGTTGCGGGACTAGCAAAGCTAGCACTTTCAGTGGTCCTGATGTATTGCCAAACAGGCACATAGCCTGCAAAATCATATTTACTTGTTTTCATAATTGCATTGGTCATTTTATTTTATTCAACAATTTTTGCATTTAGGCGTATGAAGCCGCATTCACCTGTGACCGAGTGAGTTGCCCGCCAGGTTTCATTGCTGGTGGTTTCTGTTGTTTTAGTGAACTCAAAGCCATTGGTCTGCCAATCTGGAAAGAGGAGAGAATCTGACCATTTAGGAAGCAGACTTACAGCATCCCTGTTTTTTGCCTTATTATAAAAAATTGAAAATGTATTTGATTCTTCAATAACCGGAACCATAACATCTGCCGAAGAACAGCATTTTATTGGTGACAGTCCAATTGCATATTTCAAAAGGTTTGGAATATCATCTCCGGCCGGAGCAGCAGCATGATTTTGTTGGTCCAATGGTATCTGGTAAGCATTTAACCAGTCATAGAATGCTACTCCTGAAAACTTTAATTTAGGATAACCATCCATATACCAGACATTAACAAAATCCCAACCGGCCTCTTCAAATGTTGATTGCGTCTGCATTTCAACAGTTGTTTTTGGTGTCCCAAAATCATTAGAAGCTGCCTGAGTACTTGCCTCCAAATCCCAAAATGAATTTTTCACAGTTCCATTATTGTAAGCAACGAACCCCGAACTTGTCATATTTCCTTCAAGGCACCCCGAAGAGTAACAATCCTGAATGGTTCCATTGTTAACTGCACAGAGACCCGCAATAACAACATCAAAAACAGATAACCAAGACACAACATCACTATTAATAGATACACCAGAATACGATTCCTGAATCAAACCATTGTTATGGCAACATAAACCACCAACTCGACCATTAAAACGGTCTCTTGACAATAAGTTTCCTGTTGTATAACACCGTCGAATAGTTCCATAATTATAAACACATAAAGAACCAAGATAGTCAAACTGCTTAATTGTATCACAGGTTATAGTAATGTTTTCAATTCCAAGTTGTTCTACCACTCCGGATATATTAAAAAAGATTGAATAACCATTGTTTATGTATATGTTCTTTAGTGCATAACCATTACCATTTAAATTTCCATGAAATGATTTACTAACAATATAGCCAGAGAAAACCTGACCTGAAAAATCAATATCAGCAAGCAAAGAATAATAGCCCACGAATAGCTCCAAGTTTGTTGCAAACTCCAAAAAATCATCTTTATCTGCTATTACATATGGATTTGCCTCTGTACCTTCCCCTAACAATGTTGTTTCTACTCCTTGCACAACATCCATAGATATACCAGAATCACTCTGCCAGCTAAATTTAGGCAGATAATTTTCAACGATATCCCAGACATCATCTGTACCATCGATATCATTATCAACAAAATCAAATCCAGCATAATTACCCGCAATACTCATTTCATTTTTTGTTAATGCAGTTGGATTAGTCTCTTGCAAGAATGCAGGTGAAAAATAGTATACATTACTCTGACTACCACCGTCATTTCTACCCACAAAAGAAGTTAAAGAATCAGCACCAAGAGTTTTCCCAGTAGAATAACAGTTATAAATATTACCCAAATTTTCGCCACAGAATCCTCCTACACGATCACTACCGTAGGTAACAAGTCCAACCGCATAGGCATTAGCTATACATCCATCATTTTTGGCACAAAATCCCCCTAAATACCATCCCGATCCTGAGACATCCCCCGTAGCATAACATTCATCAATATTACCAGAGTTATAGTAACAGAAACCACCAGATGAACCACCTTCAGACTTAACTTCACAATAAGAACCTGATTTTTCTATAGTTCCTTTGTTCTTATAACAGAATCCGCCTTCATAACCGGTGCAATTAACTAAACCAAATGACGTAGAACCTCTTATTACCCCCATATTCTCACTACATAAACCTCCAATGTATTCACCATAATAACTATTTACATTCGTAGTAAATGTAGAACAATCAATAATTGAACCATAATTTATAGATACAAGCCCGCCGATATATCGAGAACCACTAACATTTCCAGTGACATGACAATTTTCTATTATCCCACTGTTTATTGCTGCAAGACCGCCACCATATGAATAATTTGAAGTTCTAGTAAGATTAAGGTTGCAAAAATTCAAGTTGCTTATAACTCCTGTTAGATCTGAAAAAACAGCTTGTCTTTCAACAAGACTGCAATCATCCAAAGGAATACTGATTGTCATATTACTTATAATATGATTATTTCCGTTAAAATAACCTCCAAAACATTCAATAATCAGCGTATTAAATGTTGTACCTGCCAAATCAATGCTGTTCTCAAGAGAGAAATATCCACAGTTTAACTTATCATTAGACTCCCATTCTAAAAAGTCTTCTTTGCTTGTGATTTTGTATGGATCTTCTTCAGTTCCATTTCCTGGCAGGGTAGTTTCGGGTTTTTGAATTACATCAGGCAATAATCCACTAGCAGATTGCCAACTCAATTTAGGTAGATATCCATCAACAACATCCCAAATACTATTTGTTCCATCTGCATCATTCCCTGCAAAATCAAAACCAATATAATTTGCAGCGAGACTCATTTCATCTTTGGATAAGCCCTTGGCATTTTTTGTTGGAGGTCCTGCAAATCTATAGTAATAACTATTTGTGTTATTAGCTCCCTCGCCAACTAACGCACCAATGCCTAAACCTCCGTATGCATATCCCACTGCATAACAGTTTTCCACGGCTCCAGAGCTATATCCACAGAGAACACCTGCATATTCTGTATCATACAGAGTATCCATTGTTGCATATGTATAACAATCTTTAATACTTCCTGAACTTTTACCACAGATGCCACCTAAACCAGAGGAGAACTTTCTAATTACACTCATATGACCTTGAGAATAACATGCTTCTATAACACCACTATTTACCCCACATAATATACCCATATCTATATTGCCATATATATCACAATACGAAGAACATTCAAAAAGTACACCATTATTATTACCACAAATTCCGCCTACTCTTAAGGTAGCTAAACCAGAAATGATACCTTTTACATGACAATTACTTATGACTCCACTATTTAATCCGGCTATACCTCCAGCATTATGAAGACCACCATCCCAAACAATACTCATATCTATTAAACTTAGATTTATAACTTCTGCTGAATTGGTTAAAGAACCAAATAACCCTATATACTCGTAGTTGCTACCTTCAGTGATAGTAAGATTCGAGATAGTATACCCATCTCCATCAAATGTTCCGGAAAAAGCAACACCATCAAAATCTCCAGAACCATTGATATTATAAACATCACAAGCAATAAGCGCGCTAGTTAAAGCTATTCCGCTTATATCTATATTGTCAGTCATAATAAAATGCTTATCATAATCATAGGTGTTTTTACTCAATTCCAACAATGACTCTACTGTAGAAATTTTATATGGATTTTCTTGGGTTCCTGCTCCCCCATTATAGTCCAAATTGTTTACAAGAAAAGTATTTGAAGATGTTACACCCCCATATTGAGCGATAACGGTTACATATGTATCTTGGGGAAAATCCCCAAGAGAGAGCAAGCCATTAACGTCAACATCAGCATAATCACTGTCGTCAGACCAAATAGTCTCGGTTATGACATTTGTTTGACCACCCTCTATGTAATTAGCAAAACATGAATACTGATAATTTGTATTCTCATATATTTCTGTTAAATCATTTATTGTCAAAGACTCAAAAGGTTCTCCTGCAGCATTCAACCAATAGGGTGCAATAGTAACATTAGTTGCTGGCATTGTGAATGTTGTTGCTTCAAGAAAAATATCATCAAAATTATTAGTATATTTTGCTGGTATAACAAGCCATCTTTCAAAAACGAATTCAGTGGCTGTTGCAATAATATTAACAGGCGTGCCTAGCGAATAACTACCATTCCCCGAACCATTCTGAACTGTTAAAACATAATCAAGATCTTCGGCTTGCCATTGTAGTTGAGGGTAACCATTCATAAACCACTTGTCCACAAAACTCCAACCGGCATTTTCAAATGTTGATTGTGCCTGCATCTCAGAAGTGGTTTTACCTATACCTTTTGCGCTAGTGGTACGCCCACTTGTTTCAATATCCCAAAAACAGGAAACAATACTATCTCCTAACCAAGCCATCCCAACAAAACCGCCGACGGTCGTAGAACTTGTAGAATAGACAAGACCACTAGAGTAACAATATTTTATTGAGCCAGAATTATTATATCCACAGAAACCGCCTATTCTACTACCTGAAGCAGTAACCTTGCCCATTGAATATGAATTTTCTATGACACCCAAAGTTGCACAATTATATCCTACAAAACCTCCTGAAGTATGTTCTGCATAAACATCGCACAGGGAAAAAGAATCATTTATTGAACCTGAACCGTAATTGCCACCAACAACTCCACCTATTTCACTATCAGAACCACTTACTGTCCCTGTACTACTACAACCACAAATTTCTCCACAATCATTTACACCAACGAGACCACCTATTTGTTCTTGTCCATCAATTGCTATAAGTTCGGCCCGGCAATACTCAATCGTCCCTTTGTTGTTAGCCACAAGACTTCCAAGGCAATTACGTCCTTTAATATTACACCCAGAGATATCAACATTAATTATTTTACCATTCGAACCAAGCAGCCCAAAAAGACCTAAATAATCAGTTGTAGAACCTCCGTCGATATTTAAACCAATAATTTTTTTTCCATCACCATTGAAACATCCCGAGAATGATATACCTTGAGATTCTGAAGCAATGATTGCTGTTGCAAAATTTGTTCCTGACAAATCAATATCCGATGTCATCTCAAAATATTTATCATAATGTTCGGGATATTGACCCAGAGCTAATAAATCTTCTTTTGTTGAAATTATAAAAGGATCATTTTCAGTGCCTATCCCACCACTATAGTAATCAAAGATCGTTCTAATAATAACATTTGTATCAGGCATAGTAAAAGTTGTTGTAGAAGAGTGTATATCTGAAAAACTATTACTATATATTGCAGGCTCAACTGTCCAACCCAAAAATGTAAAAAGGTCTATAGCTTCAACAGTTACCACGTCTTCTGGTTGATAAAAACCGCTACCTGATCCATCTTGCACCTGCAAAGCGTAGTGCTGATAATCGCCCTGCCAATTAAGTACCGGATAACCTCCCATTTGCCAAGTGTCAACAAAGTCCCAACCGTCATCTGTAAATGTAGATTCAGTCTGCATTTCTAAGGTTGTTTTGCCAGTTCCACCGGCACTAGAAGTCACTCCAGACAGTTCATTATCCCAAAAACTTGAACTAACTGTGCCATCATTTCTATACCCAACCAAACCACCAACATAATCATATCCACTAACATTACCAACAGAATAACAATTATAAATAGCACCATAATCACTATAACCAACTAAACCACTAACATAATAATATCCACTAACACTACCTGTGGAATAACAATTACTAATTGTGCCGTAAGAATGATACCCAACCAAACCACCAACATAATCATATCCACTAACACTAACGGCGGAATAACAATTATAAATAGTGCCCTGGTTATCGCCAACTAAACCGCCAACATCATCACCTCCACTGACATCACCTGTTACTCCAAGATTTAAGACTTTACCTCCTTGACCTATATAACCAAAAAGACCAATAAAAGAGGCATCACTTGAGATATCAATATTTAGCACTTTATGACCATTTCCATCAAACGTTCCGGTAAATGATTCATCAGATGATCTTCCAATAACAGAAGCGGTAAAATTTATTCCTAGCAAATCAATATCACTGACTAAACGATAATGAGCATCAAGAACGTTATTAATATCAAGCAGATTCTGAAAACTTTTAATAATATATGGATTATCAGCTGTGCCATCACCTCTGGCAAACAACCTTGCTTCATATAATGCTGTAACCGTCATATTCGAGCTCACAACAGTTGTATCTGCACTCCACCCAATAAATTTCCAATAGTCGTCCGAAACAATAGTTGGCAAAACAATACTTTCCCCCAAATAAACAGTTTGAGTAACAACTCCATCAACAATTTGTCCGTGCTCTCCTGCTGCAAAAATCACTGTATATTGAGTCACATCACCTTTACCTTCAATATTATCCAGCCAACCACAATCATCACCAACAGAGAAACTATCATCTTTTTCATACGACCACTGAAAAGTATGAGTATCCAATGCAAAAGAATACTCTTGTTTTCGCCAACCAACATCACCACTCCATTGCTCTGTAAGCACTCCGTCGATATAAAAACTTAGGAAATCATATCCAGCCTCACTAGATACCTTGTAGTCAAAACTTATTGAACCCACATTGGTTACAGTAAGTTCAATTGAACTACTTTGATTTTCATAAACAGCTCCGGATTGAATAGACTTTGTACCCTCTGAAGCTTCTGTGGAATCAATTATCCAATCGCTATCACCACTTTGAACAAATTCACTTAAATCGACATCTTCAAAATCAATAACAACAGAACTGCTGTCTGCAAAAGAATTCAATGCAATTAAAACTGTACAAAACAATATTGATAATATTTTTTTCATAAGATTAATCTACTCCTTTGATTCTATAATATATTGATGGCGACGATGAGCTGGACGGCAAGCTAAATTTCTGTTGCACAACATCACCACGATTTTTAGTTGTTACGCCAGGCAATTCTTCCCAAGATGCTGAGTCTGATAGATTTGTGGTATACCATATCGCAGGAGCGGTTAAATCTTTTGTAGACGTTGTAATAAGATATACATTTGTTTCGACCAATCTAAAGCTTACAATTTCAACAGTGGTTTCAATCTCTCTACTATTCAGTGTCTGCGCTGTGTTCTGTTCTCTTGGAGTAAAACCATCTTCCCAACTCCATACAAAATCATAATAGTTGCTGCCAATACCAGTCAACTGAAGAGATTTGTACACAAATTCATCATTATTAACACCAGTATCATCGCCGATATATTGAAAGCCATATGGGACAAGGTTAGTGGAATTATAACAAATCTTATACTCTGCAGATCCAAATTTTCTACGAAGTACAACACCTCCATCTACACGCAAATAGTTAGGACCGGCGAAACACTCTTCAAAATCATGGGTAAATGCCATATCCTTATCAGCAACTTCAGGTGCCCCAATCAGCCAGAATCCATAACCATTATTGTCATTGGAAAGAACTGTGTTTGCTGCTACGGTATATGTCATCTCTTTAACATTTTGATTGTTATACAAATCAATCATCCAACCTGATATATCAATGCCATCTTTTCCTGCAAGCTCAACATATGAATTTGTTCCTGTATTTTCTTTGCTGGTGTTATTATATGCACCATCTATCACATTGATCTCATTAAACCAAACTGAGCCAGGCATACAATCGAAAACAACGTAATATGGATTGTTAAATTGTGATGAACCAAATATCTCATAGTAATTCACCGGCTCATACCAAGTCGGATTATCAAGTGCCTGCCTAAAAATCTTTGGACTTGTAAGATCGACATAAAGTTCACCATCATACGAAACAGAAACATAATACTGAACACATGTATCAGCAGGATTTGCAGGGATACTCCCAGTTGTCTCATATGTGTAAACTCCATCATTTGAAGCAATAAGCTCCATAGACCGTGCTCCATCAGCAAAAGTAGAAGACCATTGAGCCCATAGATTTGTTGAGTAATAGTAATAAACAACTGGATTTATATTATATGGACCAAACTTGTAATTTGTCAAATCAACCCTAACCTTAACAGCATCATCTTCCAAAGGTTGTTCTGGAATAATTCTCACATTCTCAATATCAAGAGTTGTTGCATATGGTTCAACAACTAATAGATTATCAAAAGCCAAACGTTCTGGAACACCGTTTGTAGATGTTACATTACTAAATCTTATATATTTAGATACGGTATCATATATATTTGTTGAGAAGAATTGATATTCCTGTGACGTCACTTCAAACGTAGCAAATTCATCCCAGTCAGCATCATCTCCAGTGCCAGATGTTTCAATTCTTAACAATGCATATGGAAGCGTTGCGGAAGCATTTGGTAGCATTGCATACCAAAAGCAAATTTCTCCAATACCATTTTCTAATCTAGGTGTTCTAATATATGGATCATACTCATTATAATCATTACCGCCCAAAGTATTCAATATGCTATTAAGATTTAAGAAACCGCTCTGTGTTCCTTCAAAGACATCTTCATTACCAGTTATGCATGCATTATATACCGACCAAAACTCATCTTTCCCTCCTGAAGAAGGATATATAGTAATAGCATCTATGTCAACAATAGCATCGGAACCATCAGATGAAGCATTTTCGATAATCAAATACCCATCATTCACATCCGCAACACTTCTAGAGAAAAATAACCAAGTATCTCTAGGTAGAGAAGCATCTATTACAGAATCTGTTATAAGTTCCCACGTTGATGGATTTAAGAGATCATCTGCTTTCCAAACTTTTACAGTTGGCACAGCCGAGCCTGTTGGAACCATATATCTGAACCCAAATGAGCCAAGACTTGAATATCTAGGAGATGCAATATATTGTCTTTCTCCAGCAGGTGTTCTGGATTTTCTTAGTTCAACATAATTATTGATCAAAGTCATTCCCCCAAGAATATACTTTTCAGATTGAACCCAACCATAATGATTAAGCCAGTTATCTTTAGTTAAAACATCACCTATCCAGCCGCTAATTTCAATATCACTTATTCGAATAGGTGAATATTCATCTTCCCCTGCTGTTGTTCTTTGTATAATAGCAAAAGCATTATCAGCAGTGTTAACATTGACCTCCTTTTTCTGATAGTCCAAGTTGGTCAAACCACGTTCATAACTATAATTTATCCAGCTAGTCATATAATTAGGAACATCTGCCGTATTATCTCCAGGGTCAATTGACACAGCTAATCCTGTAGATGGTGTAGAAGCAAGCGACCCAACACCAATTCTTTCCATCTGCCCAATACCTTTTACCCAATTATTATTGAATTGCATAATTGAAAATTCACCTTCATTAAAACTTTCTTCCCAACAGGTATCAGTGAAGTCATAATACTCACTAATGGTATAGTCTTCAATAACCATATTAACATCACTTGAAACAAATGCAAATGTTCCTGTCTGACCGACAAGATTTGGGGCGGAGAAATATTTATTAAGATAGATACTTTCATAACTAGGTGAATAATAGTAAATTGATGCACGAATATCATCAGTAATACTATCATCCTTTACTCTTACAATAATTCGCCCTCCCTCGGTAAGAGAGCCCTTATAACTACTTGAAAAACCATACACATCTTTTCTAGTCAAAACGCCATTTTCACACAACCATATTTCCAAATAAAAACAGTCATTAAAATGTTGAACAACTCTACATTCAACATAATTATTGTCATCAATCTGACGCAATCTTATTCCGCAAAAACAACCATCATCAGAATTTTCTCCAATGCCTTTTATATTAGCATCAATTTTATAATCCTGATTAGGCAGTGCATTTGTCAAACTTGGATCTGCCAAAACGGCATAAACATTAGTATCGACTACTCTATACTTAAACGAGACCTCCCCAACCCCCTGATCATGAATGCCATTTGCAAATGTCGGGAACATAAATCCCTGCTGTTTTTCAGGCTCAATTTGAGCAACAACAATATTGTTTGTTGGATCATTTACAAGTTTTGAATTCCAAAGCTGGAACTGGTTAATATCCCAATAGCCATATGTCCAACCAGAAACATCAGAAGGGTACGACCAAGGCATCTGTCCTTTGGGAGGATTCAACCATGATTCATCGTTAAAATTAATAGAAGCTTTGGATTGAGTATTTGTTGACCAAGACTCAAAGTCTACTGACCATTTGCTGGCAATAATTGGGGAATTGTCTCCTACTGCATAGAATATAGAATCTAAGAACCACTTTTCAAAAGTCTGTGAATCACATGCCAAAACAGTATATTCTTCAGTATCCATATTTAAACGGACAACATACTGCTGATTTTTAACGCCTACAACTTCAATAGAGGCACCATCTGGTTTGGCTGTTGCAACAAGTGGCGGAGTTGTTTCTACTTGCATTCCATCGCCATAAACAACATTTGTTGCAATGTTAGCTGTGCTTATCTTTATGTTTGCAGCACTAATATTAATAAAAGCCTCTTCATATTCGCCCATTTCAATAATTCCTTGCCAGATGTCATCGCTATACAAAGACATTTGCACCGGTGTAACTACACTATCAACAGAATTTGTCATGATTATTGTCATTGTTTCAACATCTGATTGAAAATGTCTTGTTGTAAATTCATAAAAATTAGTTGGTGGAGTATAGTATGTAGTTCCCATAGAAACAACTCCTGCCGGGCTATAAGTTGGTGAAAAGTTCATATCATCAGCGCTGTGATAACCATCAAAAGTGGATTGAATGTAATACTCAATTGTATCTTCAGCATCAACAACTCCCGCAGGAATAGTACCTAGATAATTTCCATAGCCTGTATTGCTCATATCTACAGAAGAAAACAGTCCTGATCCCTTCTTTCTGTAAAAAATCTTCCCTTGTATATCAATTGCAGGTAAACCAGAGTTTACAGAACTAAAAATGGCATTAACATCAACAGGTTCATTATATGAAACATATGCCGGTGTTCTTGTCTGAGTCCCTATAGTTACCATACTTGAAGGAAGTCTAACCTCAATATCATCAATTAAAACAAACCGTCCTGCCTGTTGAGCTGAAGACTTCAATCTTATATATGAAGCATTGATACCTTTTATTGGAAAAACTTTACGGTATTGGTTCCACTCTCTAAAGCCAGCAAAGCCAACAGAATCAATGGTTGTCCAAACAACTCCATCAGTTGAAGTCTGAATGTCAATTTGATACCCAGCTGAAGAAAAACCATACCAGAAGCTTAAAACTCCAAAACTATTTGTTAACATTGGAGTCTGAACATATCCAGAATAATCTATAACGGCACAATAAGGACTGCTATGAGCAGCAAGCACAAATGGCAGACCTGCCTTAACAGCTGTGTTGGCAACACTCCAACCTGTACTGTCAGATGAGTTTGTATAGGTGGTTTGAGGTGCTCCAGACCATATATCAAAATCTTGTTCATAAGAGATATCTGTGTATTCCAACTCATAAGGTATGGTTGCTCCACCTGAAGGATAAACCACTGTTTCCTGTCCTCTTGAACCCTCAAATGTAATTTCAAAGTAATACTGAAGAGTTCCATTGCAGCCTGTAGGGAAGGGAGACACTGCATCATACGTTATTCCACTCTTGTTGATCATACCAATTTCTGTATAATTACCGGATGTTCCAAATCTATAGTAAAGTTTAGCAACAATATTATTAGCCCCCTGCAAAGCTGTAATATCGGCATATACATATACCTCATAAAGAACATTTGGACTAGATAGATCTGCAACAATATTATCAAGAACAACACCTGCGCCTGCATAACCAATCAAAATATCATCAACGCAAAGGTTGGAAGCACCTGTATTTTTGATTCTGACATATCTGCCTGCACGGTCGTTCATTAAAAGTGTAAAACGTATATATTCTGTTGTATATATATCGGTAACGTTTGTGACTGTAGCCCACTCTGTATCAAGTGTGCCACCTGTATCAGAAACTTGAATGTCAAACGCTGCTTCATCTCCTGCACCACTAAAGTTTCTATACCAGAATGTCAGCTCACCAAAACCTTGTTCGGGAGTCACAGCAGGAGACATTACGTATGAAGTGGCACCGGTACTGTTAAGATAGGCTGCCTTGCCCCTGAACTCACGTTCAGTATCATTTGTAATACAAGCATTATATGCTTTCCATGTGACACCAGCACTAGGATAATCGTATGTAGAATCTGTATATCCCGCAGTTGTAGGCCAATTTTCAAAATCCATGTACTTACAATCTGATGCAGAAAAAGACATATCCGTTTCATCTACTCTAAATACAACTTGATTGAACAGATTGTTTGTTATGATAACATCCGCTCCATCCAAAACCAAATCACCATTTACAGGAAAATCCCCTGTAAAATCACAACCATAACTCATCTCAACTGCATTAGTGGTAACTGCAGAAAAATCAAATTTTGATCCCCCCAAATATGGAATAGAAAAAACAGACACCCCCTGTCTGAAATCATTTCCATCCAAAAACATTGTAACAACCTGCGGGGTTCCAAATCCGTTTGGAGAAAAATTCACATTCATTGATTCAAACTCTGAAGTAAATGCTTGCTCCTGTACATTATATGAATATGGTGAACTTGCTCCAGTCCACGTGTCAAAATCTTGATCATATATACCTGCTACCAGTGTAGAACAAAAAACAAAAACAAGCATCACAATTGCTTTTCTAATAGAAATAGTCTTCATCATATACCTTTCGTAAATAAATAAATAACATATACTTAACAGTTTTTGTCTAAAAAAACAAGATGAAAAATCCTTTTTAACATAAAAAAACTATAAAACAACATTTTTCCGTTTGTTTGCTGTACAATTCTTTTTTAAGTTATCACAAGATAAAGTCGTATATTATAAAAAGCCATGGGTTAAATTTTAAGTTGTCAATTCCAAAAGACTTTAAAAGAGGGTTCAGCAAAATGTTCCTTAGTTTTTTGGTTGGGGTCTGAAATATGCATTTCAATTAGTAAAATTAACATAAAACGCATTACGACCCCCCCCCGCCTTCGGCACCTCCTCCCGCCGTGCGGGACTATCCCGCAAGGCGTGGATAGCCGGGAGGAGTGGGTGAGTTGTTGTGCAAACCGTTTGAATTGCAAGTTTTACCACTGCTCACTCTTTTATGGGAGCTGTCATGCATGACTGCCTGCCGAGCCGTAGTCTGGAACAGCTAAGGCTGGAGGGGTACTTAATCGAAAAATTGAGGAAATGTTTTGATATTTAAGAATATAATTGCATTATTTTCTATTTTTGGTAGAATGCAGATATTTAATTAAAGGTTTAAGGTTTGGAGATTAATCTACATCCCTGGAATAGGGTTGTGCTTTTTTACATAGAACAGAACTAACGCATGGAGAAAGAATGAAAACAAGAACAAAAATTGACAATGGACTATTGGCATTAACAGCAAAATTATTCGCAGCAACTGCCATATTATTAATGACAGTTTCAGCACACGCAACTCTTTATTTGGGAGATGCAATTCCCACCAGTGGTGATGAAACAGGTGGATATGCAGTTTCAACTTTGGCAGGACAAACACCAACTGCTGCATCAATTACCGGCGGAACAGGTAGCTGGTCAGGTTCCTCAACATCTACTCAAGTTGCACGTTCTGGAGGATTGTCATATCCGACTGGTTCAAGCCTGAATAGCTCAGGTGGAAATCTTGCAACCAGCAATGGTTCCACAAGTGAATCATCCGGTGGACGTTATCTATCTAGAAATATTTCAAATATTCCCACAAACGGTATAATCTATTTAAGCATATTGGTTCAAATGGATAATCTGTCAACTGTAAATGGCTGGAGTATTGGAACAGAACAATGCGGAGCCGGTTTCCGTAAAAACAACAGTGTTCTAACTACAAGAAAAATGCCGACAGATGGTGTTTTCTTTGGCTTCACAAAGACAGCTTCCGGAGCAAAATTGATTGCACGTATTGGAGGAACAGATGTGGATCTAGTCAGTGATATTTCTGCCGCCACGCCATACCACTGCATGGCAAAAGTTCAAATTGGAGCAGGAACAGCTGGCGCAGAAATTGTCAGTGTCAGCGTCAACCCACCAATGCCCTCTGAACCGACCACCTGGGATGACAGCGTTGAAGTAGAATTTCTCAGTAGCGGTCAAACGCTATCCTACTATGCTGTTGGAGGAACTTATGCAACAGCTGGCTATGATATTGCCTATGACGAATACTCAATTTCTTCCAAGTATTACAGCGAAACATTTGGTGACTTACCTATAGTAATTTTTGATTTAAATAAAACAGGTTTTGATTTTACCGGCTTCTCAAGTGTTGCTGTATCAAACAACGCAAGTTATGTTGACGACAATGCCCCTGCGGTTTATGTCTGCTACGGAACAACAGAAGGCGACGCTTCGACAAATTCCTGGGATTATGCGGAATTAGTGGTTGATCCTGCGGTTGTCGATACACAATACACAAAGACACTTAATGCTGCTAATCTTACATCCAATACACTTTACTACTGCGGACTGGTTGCGACGAATAGCACAGCTGGACTATACTCTCCTCTTGGAACATTCCTAAATGGCGAATTATCCATCGTAAAAACTAGTGACGCGCAGGAAGCGGGATTAGTCCCAGGAGTTTTCACATTAACTCGTCCAACAGGAACAGATCAGGGCGATCTTGATATTACCTATACAATAGGCGGAACCGCTGTTGCAGGTTCTAACTATGTAGATAATCTAACTGGTATGATAACAATTCCGGCAGGGCAAACCAATGCAACCATCACCGTAACGCCACTGTTTGATGTGCAAACAACAACAGATACTACCGTTATTCTCACACTCACAACTGGTGCATATATAATTGCAGCTCCAGGCACAGCAACAATGACAATTGAAAATGCAGATCCTCCTGTAGACAAGAATGCATGGATTGCTTCAAGCGCCGGAAATGCATCAGTTGCCGCAAACTGGAGTCAAGGACATGTGCCTAATGCTAGCGATGACATCCTTTTAGACGTATACTCTATTGCAGATATGACATGGGATGTTGATGGTGTAAATGGTCTGACTAACGTTGTTGCATCATGGACACAGACATCGAACTATACAGGTGTTGTCACTTTCCCTATAACTTATTCATCAGCAAGTACTACATTTACAAACTTTACTGTTAATGGAAATGTGGATATCCAAGCTGGTTCATGGACACACACAACACACGGACATACAAGCTCACAGACATATCATTTGCAAGCAGAAATTGGTGGTAATTTTACTCTCGGAGCATATGCAGATATTGATCTTTATGCAAAAGGTCGCTGGACAACAGGTGCGAGTGCGAAGTGCGGAGCATACGGTGGAAATGCACTGGACTCCGCCGCCAATGTATTTAATGCTTTTGACAACCTAATGTTTCCTACCGCAAGTGGTGTTGGTTGCCAATCAGGTACAGACTCAGATAACAAAAAATCTTCAGGTGGAGGATCAATCTGGCTTACTGTAGACGGAACAGCAACTCTTGATGGCGATATAAACGCTGATGGACAAATAAGTTTTTCTGCGGGTGGATCTGGCGGTTCAATTTTGATAGATGCAGCAAATATTGTTGGTAGCGGAAGCATCTCTGCAAGAGGTAACACAGGCACAAAGAGCGATGGATGCGGAAGCTCCTCTTCGGGTGGTCGTATTGCTTTACTAGCGGAACAAGGTATGACATTCCCGACTGACAATGTCGTAATTCGAGGAACTCGAGATCCTTGGAACGGCAGAGGTGCTGCTGGAACACTTTTCGTTCAATCTGCAACCATACCGGGCGCAATATTAGTGAAAAACTATGTCAATGTAAACAACGCCGCAACAACACCAATTCCTTCAACAACGGATACAGATAACTGGGACAGTGTTCGCGACATTACATTGGAGGCACAAAGCAGTGCTCATCTTGAACTGTGGCGCAGCTTGCAGATGCACTCATTAACGCTTGATGCAACTTCAGATCTGGAATTAGCGGGTCAGGATATCACACTTAATATTATGACTGTTGATTCTGTTGAAATCCCTGTAGGTTCTTATACTGCTGATGAATTTGCAACAGAGTTCGGAGCCGGACATGTTACAGATACTTTGGCTTCTGGACATGTAATTGTAATAGGAAATGCAAAAGGTACATTGATTACTATCAACTAGTTTTATAAAGATATTTGTAACTTCATAAATTATTGTGGATAAATCTTTAGGAAATGATATCACCTTGGATTTTTAACCCAAGGTGATATCACTAACATTCATATTTATAAATCTTTCTCCAAGATCAATCAACTCTTTGTCAGATTATTACATGAGATAACATCAGAAAAACTTACGCATTGGTTTATAAAAGCCACAAATGACAGACATTTCACCTACAAAATTCAGTTTATATAAATCAATCAAACTACGCATAAGATTTTTTACGAAAAGGATAAAGTTTTATTGACATTTTATCTTATAAAATGCAATACTTTTCAAAATGCAATACATTTTATTTAAATTACTTTTCAATGGGATGCTCCTTGTTTGGGTTTTTGAATGACACAAATATATTACTTGGAGTATCCCATTTTTACTAAAAAATCAAAAGAAAAAGAACAAAAAAAA
>JAQICX010000130.1 GCA_027858345.1 Kiritimatiellia bacterium
TGCTTTGTTTATACCTAATCATTCAAGCGTATCAAAGCATAAAGTAGCACAAATGTTTACAAAAAAATCTAAATTATTGAAATTAAGTCATTTAACCTCTTGAAAAGAAAAAACCGTGAGAACAATATCGGTGGAAGCAAAAAAAGATTGACCAACTTAGGTGAAATTGGTAGTTTGCCTTAAGTGTAAAATAAGATACTGTCAAAACTTATTATGAAAAAATGATTACGCCCTGAAATGGCAGATTATATTAGCCAACGCCTAGGGTAATAATCATTGTTTGTTGTGCCCTGTAAGGGCAGCTTAATAAATATAGGGTTAAGTTGCCCAGCTACTAACTTTGCAATGAATCTTTGAACTATGCAAAAAGTTGATTTAAGTTAGTAGCTGGGCGAAGGCGTATAATGTTGACAGACCCAGGGTTGTTGCCCTGGGCTAGTATAACTTGCCCTTTCAGGGCGTTAATCAATGGGATAAGACAACTCTGTCTGTATCCCATTGATTTACAACAAAATAGGGCTGAAATAGAGTAAAAACTCTGACCAGAACCTAAAATAAACTGAAAGAAGACTATGAAAAAATTAAGTATTATGCTCTTATCTCTAGTATGTGGAGTTGGGTTTGCGGGTGATTTTATTGTGGATAGTTATGTTTTTGCAGAGGATTTTTCATGGACAGAAGATATACCTCATTTAGGCTCTGAATTTGTTGATGAGAGCGGTGTTCGTTATGGTGTTGGGATGGCAGTAAACAATTTCAATCCAGATACTATTTGTCTGAAATTTAGTGGTGAGGCATATTTGGGGCAGGTTGACTATAAAGGTGGCATAATGAATAAACTTACAGGTGATTATGTGCCGTATGACAGTGATACTTCTTATTATGGGGTTCGTGGTAACATTGATATGGGCTATGCATTTGTCATTAATGAAATACATTATGTTATGCCATATGCAGGATATGGTATAGATATGTGGGACAGAGTTTTGGACGCTAAGTTGTTTGAAGAATCGGGGGGTTATGGCTATTCAGAATTATGGATATATAGTTATGTCAGGATTGGAGCTGTCTCTGAGTTCACCATTACCCCCCAAATTAATTTTTTTGGTGATTTGTGCCTTAATGTCTTGCCATTTACATATGAATATATTACAGATGATGGACAAAACATAGATTTGCAGCCAGATGGACAATTAGGTTTTGATTTAACGGTTGGTTTTAGTTATAATCAATTGCTCTTATCATTTTTCTGGAGCGAGAAGAATTTTGATAAATCAGATGTGGAAGATGGATATTATCAACCTGACTCAAAAGAGACTCGTATAGGTATTCAAGCAGGATTGAGATTTTAGTATTTAGGGCGTCCTGTTAAATCCATAACCTGTGTTTTAACAAGGTGTTATGTTATGCTCAAGACAACAGATCTGCACGGTCTGTCGTAAGTTTTGCCCACAAAGCGTGCATATGAACTTTAATATAAAGTTTGTACAATTTATGAATTTGTAATGCGATATCACGCAAACTCTTGCTTTGCAGCATGTTACCTTTAGCGGGCTAAAGGCGAAAATGCTTTAAAGCAAGATTTCACGTAATCTCACATTAAACAGGAAACCCTATTTAGGAATTTATTGATGTGTAAAAAAACTTATTGGAATGAAGAATTTGAGACGTTGAATCGCTGTGATTTGGAAAAACTGCAAGTTAAACGTTTGAGAAAAACTGTTGGCAGTGCTCTTGATACAAGCTTCTATAGCAAGTTGTATGAAGAAAAAGGGATAGATGTTGATTCTATTCAATCAGTTGATGATATTAGGAAGCTGCCTTTTACGGTTAAACAGGATTTGCGTAATAGCTATCCGGATGGCATGACAAGCTGCAAGAAGGATGAAAGCATTAGGCTTCATTGTTCAAGTGGAACAACGGGTCAGCCGACTGTTGTATATCATAATAGGCACGACTTGGACTCATGGGCAAATCTTGTTGCTCGTTCGCTCTATTGTGCTGGAGCTCGCCCTGGCGATGTTTTTCAAAACATTTGTGGCTACGGTCTGTTTACAGGTGGACTTGGTTTTCAATATGGAGCTGAAACTCTTGGTGCATTGGCAATTCCTGCTGGGGCAGGAAACAGCAAACGTCAAATCAAGCTTATTCAGGACTTTGGAACCACGGTTATTCATGCAATTCCAAGTTATCTTATTCGACTTCATGAAATTTTTCTGGCAGAGGGAATAGACCCTCTGAAAGGCACTAATCTTCGATTGTTTGTCATTGGTGCGGAACCACATACCGAAGAGCAACGAAAAAAGATAGAAACCCTTTTTGGCATCAAGGCATATAACTCTTATGGCTTGACGGAGATGAATGGTCCAGGCGTAGCATTTGAATGCGAGGAGCAGGATGGCTTGCATGTTTGGGAAGATGCATATCTTGTGGAAATTGTCAATCCTGACACCCTGGAACCTGTTGAGGATGGTGAAATTGGTGAATTGGTACTTACAACTTTGGACAGAGAAGTGATGCCTCTGATTCGCTATAGAACGAGAGATTTGACACGGGTTTTACCTGGTGAGTGTGCATGTGGCAGAACTCATAGGCGGTTGGATCGAATTACAGGTCGCTCTGATGATATGTTTATCATCAAAGGATGCAATGTTTTCCCAATGCAGATTGAGAGCGTACTTATGAAAATGCCGGAAGTTGGAACAAATTATTTGATTGAATTAGTCACCGAAAATGGTGTTGATGAAATGTACGTGAATGTAGAGTTGCAGGCACAATGCTTTTCAGATAGCTATCAAGATTTAGAAAAAATTCAGAATAGCCTAGTTAGTAAAATTAGAGATGAAGTCTTGGCAAAACCAAAAATTGTTCTTTTGGAGCCTGGGGAGCTTCCTCAACAGGAAGGCAAAGCTATAAGGGTTGTGGATGCAAGAGACAGCTAAAATAAGATTGAGATTAAGGTTGAGAGACCTCTGCGGAGGCCGGCTAAAGTTGTGAAGCTTGCAGATTAATGGTTGATTGTTTTCAGCATTTGTAGCGAGTCCAGCTGACTTCTTGATACTTAGATTAACGGTCAAATTGCAGCTTCACCCTGTAGCCGAGTCGCTCCGGCTCGGGATATTAAGCAAGATTAAGATTGAGGTTAAGATTTAGAGTATGCTGGCGGAGCCAGCGGGTAGGGGCGAGATATATCTCGCCCGTTTTGAAATTGGAATTTAAGATATAAACCGAGGAATAAAATGATTTTAGATGTAAATATGTTGTGTACAGCAAATGCGGTGTATGCATTTTTTGAGTCGAGTATAATTGGTAAGATAATTGTTATTGGTTTGGTATTAGGTTCTGTAGTAGTCTGGACCTTTATGATTAGTAAACGTCAGGATTTGAAATATTACGAACGTCAGAATGCAAAGTTTTATCATGCATATAAACGCCATGATAATCCTTTAACTATATATTATCAACGTACCGTTTTTGAAGGTTCGCCAGCTTATGATATTTATGAGAATAGCTGCAAAGAACTATCGAGAATTCTTGGTATAGATGACGACAGTGTTGATCTGTTTATGGGGGTAGACCCGGAAAAAAATCTTTATCTTTCCACAAAACAAATGCGTTATGTACAAAACAATGCTGAAAGTGTTCTTGCCGATAGCATCTTAATCTTAGACAAAAATATGAGCGTTTTAGCGTCGGCTTCAACAGTTGCGCCATTTTTAGGGTTACTTGGTACTGTATGGGGCGTTATGGAAGCCTTTGCGGGTATGGCGGCGTCAGGCTCAGCACTGCTGTCAGAAGTTGCACCAGGTATCTCATCAGCACTTTTGACAACAATTGTTGGTCTAATTGTTGCTCTTCCATCATCAATTGGTTACAACCTTTTGAGCGATAGAATTCGTTCGCAAACGGTTGGTCTGGAGAACTTTGTGGTGAGATTAGTTGGGGATTTAGAGCAAACCTATTTGGCTAAGGGCGATTAATGATAAGGTCACACAAACAAAATAGCGGTCGAAAAGTGATAAGTGAGATCAACCTCACTCCATTAATGGATTTAACTTTTATTCTGCTTATAACCTTTATAATCACTTTTCCTCTGATTGAACAGGGGGTGCTTATAAATTTGCCTAAAATGTCATCTGCACCAATAGAAGATGATGTGTCAAAAACATTATCTGTTGATGCCGAGGGAAACATTCACTACGATAATAACATTGTCAGTGAAGCAGAATTATTATCTGTTCTTGAACAGGATTTTGCTATGGAACCAAGCTTGACAGTCTTAATCAGAGGTGATGAAGCAGTCTCATATGGAGAGATTGTTAAGGCACTTAAGGTTGTTCACTCGGCTGGTATAACAAGCCTTTCTCTTGTCACTCAGGAGGATAACTAAAATGGTGAAAACTGAACATTTTGCATATAGTTTTAAGCGAGTTTTTCTTGCTCATCTGCTGATTATTGCAATGCTTTTTGCAGCTTGGGGAATTTCTGTTTTGCTAAATAAAATAAGAAAAAAACCACCATTAACAATTCCTGTCAGTTTTGTGATTGAGTCTGCACCTCAACAGGTTACACATGTTGAAAAGGTTGCGCCTCCACCAGTTAAAGAGGCAACACCAGCCAAGACCGTCTATAAGAAAAAAGAGATACAAGTCAGCAAAAAAAAGATTGTCCGAGGTGAGAAAAAACCAGAGGTTCAAAAAAAGACAATTACCGAAGAACAACTAAAAAAACAGTTGGCCAGTGATAGCGCTGCACCCACATATTCTCTCTCTGATGAACAGAAAAATCTGGTAAGAATTCGCAATGCTTTTTACAAAACATGGCAACAACCATCCAAGGCAGCTGTTGGTGATGCACAAGTAACGCTTCAACTGGAGTTTGACTCATCTGGCAACGTGACAAGTAGAAAATTAATTAACTCTTCAGGAAATAAAACTTTAGACGACTCTGTTTTGGCAGGAGCTAAACTTGTATCCAGTGTGCCGGGCTTGACTAAAGAATTTTTGAAACGAAACAAAAAAGTTACAGTATCTTTTAGAGTTGAATAAAACAAATGTGAATTAAAAATGGAAGAAAATGATATGAATAATAGTATAGTGTTGAAAGATTTTAATTTTGAGATTACATTTGAAGAGATTTTAGAAAAGCTACATTTGCCAGCTGATAGCGAGTACATTGATGAATTGAACTTCGTTTATTACAAGGCAATAAAAGTTGCTCATCCAAAGGCTTATTATGCAAAATGTTTAGTATCTGATATTACACAAGATACTGTGTGCGTGGGGGATACAAAATTCACAAGCTCAACTCTCGCAAATAGATTAGGCGATCATGAGTACGTCTTTCCATACATTGTTACTTGCGGTGCCGAACTGGATAGCATCATTGAGAAAGGGGCGAATATTTTACAGGATTTCACTCTTGATATTATTAAAGAGCATATATTGTTTGACTGTAAACGCCAGTTTGATGAATATCTTATAAAAGAACATGAACTTAAAGGAATTGCAGGTATGACTCCTGGTTCCGGCACTCAACAACTTTGGGCTATTGAAGAGTTGAAACCACTGTTTAAACTTATTGGTGATGCCGAATCTGAAATTGGTGTTGTTCTGACCGATTCTTGTCTGATGCTGCCCAACAAGACAATTGCTGGAATCATTTTTAACTCTGATAAACCATTTATCAGCTGCATTTTCTGTCCAAGAAAAAATTGTGAAAAACGTCAGGCTGAATTCTCCGGTAATTTCGCCGATGGAATACACTAAGGCTGAGGTTAAGATTAAGGTTAAGAACCCCTCAGTCGAGCAAGCTCGACAGCTCCCCTGAAAGGGGGGCAGCACTTGCGGCTTAGGCACAGTGAAGGGCTTTTAAAGTTTATCTTGCAAGAAGGCTTAGCTCCTCCCTCTTTTAGGGGAGGTGACCTTGCGTGCGAGGTCGGAGGGGTATTAATATTAATATAAAGATTAAGAGCTGGCGATGCCAGTAGTGATAAGTACTACGTGTTACGTGATAAGTTTCTCGCAGAGGCGTGGAACGGGCTACACTTGTAGTTTGTTTTAGTCCAGAGTCGTGAGTCCTTAGTCGTAACAACAAAGCTGGTTGAATCCAGCATATTCAAGGAGAAAAACATGAAATTCAGTGTAGCAGATTGGGGTTTTTATGGCAAAAGCCAAGACCCTGAAAAATATTATGAAACAATTAAATTAATGGGCGTTGAAGCTGTTGAAATGGCAGATCAATCATGTTGGCAAGATGCTAGAGCAGCAGGTGTTAAACTGCTGAATATATCTGGTCCAGGAATGGATATTGGAGTGAATTTCAAAGAAAATCATGCAACTCTGATACCCGAAATACGAGAAAGCATTGCTCTAGCTGGGGAGAACAATATTCCTTATGTTATCTGCTTTAGTGGCAACAAAAATGGTCAACCAAATAACGTAGGTCTTGAAAATTGTCAAATTGCATTTGAACAACTTTTAGATGACTGTGAAAAACATAATGTGACACTACTCTTTGAAATGCTTAACTCAAAATTGCACGAGGACTATCAAGCTGATTATTCAGATTATGGATTTGAATTGGCAAGACGGCTAAACTCACCTCGATTTAAAGTAATCTATGACATATTCCATATGCACGTGATGAATCAGGACGTCATCAAAGATATTGTTGAAAACATTGATATAATTGGACATATTCATATTGCTGAAGCACCCGATAGAGATCTTCCCCTTGCCAATGGAAACATTAAATACTCAGAAATTATTCCAAAGGTTTTAGCAGCGTGCTATTCGGAATATTGGGGTATGGAATTCATCCCTAAAGGTGAAAGCACCTCTGAACTTAAAATTGCTGTGGATACTTTTCGTGCGATAGCAGGCGTTGAATGAAATAAATTAGTGCTGCATCTGTTTTTTTAGAAAGTCTATTTTTTTCTGAATTTCTTCAGGCTCATCACTAATCGGTATAAGTTTTTCCCAAAGATCAATAGCATCTGGTATTTTTCCGTTTCTTGCATATGTTATTGCTAATTGATCAATAGCGTTCATGCATATTCTATCGCAGGTAGTGTCGTAATTTATTGCTTTCTTATAAAACAGGATTGCATTAGTATCGTTGTTAAGGCACTCTCCCTGCAGATATCCTCTGAAGTATAAAGACCACCTGCTTGCTGGTGAATGAAGCTTTTCATCATTCTCTAGGAAATCAAATGCTTCCTGGTATTTACCGTTCATCCACAATTTATATGCCTCGGCTTCTCTGGTCGCTTGTGGTGTCGCATTAACTTTGTTGAGAATCTGCTCGGCTCTCTCTTTGTTTCCTGTTTTCATATAATATTTTACCTCTTCATATAGCATATTTGTCTGTTTTGGGAAAACTGTTCGAGTTTTTTCTATCATTACAATAGAGCTTTGCCATGCAGGAATCCAGCTGAGTGTTGTACCGTATAGGTATGCCATGTAGCAAGCAAGCACTGTGTATAAAATGTGGTTTTTTCTGCTTGATTTCTCTATCTGCTTTACAGCATATGCAATTATAATGACAATTCCTATTGAGGCATAGTTCAGATAATAATCCCCATATGGACCATTCTTAAAGGCAAGTATATTGCTCATAGGAAGAAATCCCAAAAATATCCATGAAATTCCAAGTGATAACAAAGGTCTGTTCTTGCTTTGTAATAATGCATATATTATTGCCCCGGCAATTGTTACCCAGCAAAATACAATTATATATGTTGGGACATCACCCCAGCTATAATAGCCTACAATATATTGACTGTTTGTGGGGAAGAGCCATAAAAGTATATGATGTATGGTAAACCATGCAGATGTAAA
Source organism: Kiritimatiellia bacterium (assembly GCA_027858345.1). Classification (GTDB taxonomy): domain Bacteria; phylum Verrucomicrobiota; class Kiritimatiellia; order JAQICX01; family JAQICX01; genus JAQICX01. The sequence continues at coordinate 7,842 of JAQICX010000130.1, forward strand.
ACTTGTCTGGATATTAGTTACCTCTGCTCCAAAATGATCGTTTGAAAGTGCACGATGACCTCCCGAAGCAATACTTCTGACAACAAGATAAAGTATACATGTTATCCCCATATATATATAATTCAGCCAAGTTTTCTTGTCTTTAAGAGAGTTTTTATAAAGAAAAAAATCTAAAGCAAAAATCATCGGAATTAATGCAATCCCACCTTCATAACTTACTAGGTTTATGAACAATAATATGCACGTGAGCAACAAATATAAAATACGTTTTGAAGAATTCTCTTTTTGTTTGATATAGCAAAGTAAGGCGGATGTTCCGGCTAAAGTCATTACCATTATATTGGTACAGCTAAACCATGCAATTGTGGATAGCATGGTAGGTGCAAGAAGCCAGAATGCCCCCGCAATGCTACCTGCCAGCTCTGAGTTTGTTAGCTTTATAAGTAGTTTCTTTACAGATAGATATGCGCAGAAAGATATTGCAAATGATATGATTCTTGCGTAAATTAATCCCCAGGGTTTATCCAGCATAAAGATGTAGAAAAGCAAGTTTTTTACTGGACGGAAAAAAAGAAATTTATCGGTTCCAAATAACTGAAAAAAAGTTAATTTTCCTACGTGTGTGATTTCTCCCTGATCATCCATAAAACAGATAGGGGAGTTATAAAGCGAGAAGCATATTAATAAAAAAGCACATGCTGTAACAACGTTAATGAAAAGCACGATTTTTTTATTATTCTGCATATATTATCAACTTATTTTTCCATCGTAATTGGAAAGTTTTTCAGAGCACGGAAATCAAGAGTTGCAAAATAGTCAGCTTCTGTTTCAGCTCTTCTGATTTCGACAACTGATCCATCTGTGCGAAGTAATAGCTCGGCAGAACGCAGTTTGCCGTTGTAGTTGAATCCCATTGCGTGTCCATGTGCACCTGCATCATGAATAACAATTAAATCATCAATCTCAATTGCAGGTAATTTACGGTCAATAGCAAACTTGTCATTGTTTTCGCATAGAGAACCAGTCACATCATAAGTGCATTCAGCTGGCTGATCTTCTTTACCTGCAACTGTAATATGATGATATGCTCCATAAAGAGCTGGACGCATCAAGTCTGCCATACAGCCATCTAAGCCAATAAACGTCTTATATGTCTCTTTGATATGACGAACTGTGTTTACAAGATATCCATATGGACCTGTAACCATTCTGCCACACTCCATGTATAATCTTAGCTCTGGCAAACCACTGTTTTCAATGATTCTCTCATAAGCATCCTTGATGCCTTGACCTGCAATATTAAGATCCACGGCATTATCTTCTGGCTTGTAAGGAATACCAATTCCTCCACCAATGTTAACAAATTCAAAAGTGATATCCAGTTCGTTTGAAATTTCTACAACTAGATTGAATAGAATCTCGGCAGTTTCAATGAAATATATTGGATTAAGCTCGTTTGAAGCAACCATTGTGTGAATTCCAAAGCGCTTGACACCCTTGTCTTTCAACATTTTATAGCCTTCAAAAAGCTGCTCTTTGGTAAAACCATATTTCGCATCTGTTGGATTACCAATAATAGCATTTCCCTCTTTCAGTTCGCCAGGATTGTATCTGAAGCAGACCAACTCTGGTAGACCGGCAGACTTTTCAAGAAACTCAATGTGTGAGATGTCATCAAGATTTATGATTGCACCAAGTTTTTTTGCCTTAATCATTTCGTCGGCTGGAGTATCGTTGGATGTAAACATAATGTCTTCACCAACAACGCCAATTTCCTCTGCAAGCATAAGCTCTGGCAAAGAGCTGCAGTCAGCTCCAAAACCTTCAGCTTTGAGTATCTTCATTAAAAATGGATTTGGTGCAGCTTTCACTGCAAAATATTCGTGAAACCCCTTGTTCCATGAAAATGCCGCCTTTAGAGCACGTGCATTTTCAACGATTGCCTTTTCATCATATATATGAAAAGGTGTCGGATATGTTTCGATAATTTCTTCAAGTTTTTCTTTGCCAAATGGTAATGTTTTTTTGCTCATTATTGTATTCCTCATTTTTTTTTGTAATTACACACATAGGGGGCTAACCCCGAAAATTCTATAAAACCATGTAAACTATAAATTTTTGACTTAAATTGCAAGCCATAAATCCATTTTTCTTCATAATCATTTTAATATTTCTGGTATATTGATAAAGATACAAAGGACCAGAAATCGAGAAATGGTGAAATTTCTTTTGTTTTAGCAGTATTGGGTTTGACTTGAAATGCGATATTATATACATTAACAGACAAAAATTAGAGTAAAGGGAGTTGTTTGTGTTAGATAACTATATTGAAGATGTTTATGCGGGGGTTTTGGGCAAGGTTATTGGTGTGTATATGGGGCGTCCGTTTGAGGGGGCTCCTAAAGCTAAACTTGAAGAGCGTTGGGGACGTGTTGATCGGTATGTTCATGAAGATTGCAATGCTCCGCTTGTGGTGCCTGACGATGACATTACAGGAACTCTAACATTTATTAGAGCTCTTGAGGATTCAGGACTTTATGAAAGAACTCCCGCAAAATTCTTTGGTGACACTTGGCTGAATTATATTATAGAGAATCGTAGCATTCTTTGGTGGGGTGGGGTAGGTCTTTCAACAGAGCATACAGCATTCTGCAATCTGCTGACTGGAATTGCTGCTCCACAGAGTGGTTCAATTGAAACTAATAGTCAAGTCGTTGCTGAACAGATTGGTGCACAGATCTTTATTGATTGCTTTGGTATGGTTTGCCCTGGGAAACCTGAGCTTGCTGCCGAACTTGCAGAAAAAGCTGCATCGGTGTCTCATGATGGTGAAGCAATATATGCTGCACAGGTTGTTGCGGCAATGGTTGCAGCTGCTTTTGTTGAAAAGGATATGGATAAGCTTCTTGATGTTGCTTTGTCTGTTATTCCTTTCGATTGCCTAATTGCTGAGATTCATAAGGATGTACGTGCATGGCAAAAGCTGGATCAGGATTGGCGCAAAACATATGACAGAATTGATGAGAAATATGGATACTCAAAATATGGTGGCAATTGTCATGTGGTTCCAAATCATGCAATAATGGTTATGGCTTGGGTATATGCTCCAGATAATTTTCATGAGTCACAGGTTATAATAAATACTGCAGGCTGGGATACTGACTGCAATGCTGCAAATGTCGGCAGTGTGATGGGCATAAAAGTCGGACTTGCACGAATTAATGAGGATTATGAGTTTCAGAAGCCTTTTGCTGACCGTGTGATTCTGCCAACTGCCGAAGGTAGTCGCGGAGTCTCAGATGTGTTGAAAGAGGCTTTGATTGTTGCCCAAATTGGCTGTAAAATAATGGGGTACGAAGATGTTCCTTCGTACAAATCAGGAGCAAACTTTCATTTTAATATGCCTGGTGCTTTACATGGATTTTTGACAGAAGAAGATAGTTTTGAAGCTAAGGGTAAAGCCGTTGTTTCAAATGTTAAGTTGGGTGATGACAATCGTGCTATGCAAATTAGTGTGAATAACTTGTCTGTTGGAACTCTTGCAAGGGTTTCAACTCCTGTTATGTCTGTTTCTACTCAAGGTTCTGGCTATGACGTAATGGGGTCGGCAAAACTGTATCCAGGAATGAAAGTTGTTGTTAAAGGTTGCTTTAAGAATTGTTCAGGTGCTTTAGATATGAGAATGTTCTTCAGACCTGAAAATTTAGAAGATAAATCACAGCTTTCCTTCTCTGAATATATTAAGGCAGACGAGAATGGTGAATTTTGTTTTGAGTGTGATGTTCCAGAAGACTTTACAAAACCGATTAAAGATTTGGGTATTGAAATTAAAGGTCTGAAAAATGCTTCAGGCGATGTGATTATTGATTCTGTACATTTTGTTGGTCAACCAGAGTTTTCTGTCACAGCCGGTGAAATTGCAGGTAATTGTAAATTCCAAGGGTGGATTTTGGATAAAGATTCTTTTAGGCATACATTGTCTGAAGATGCAGAACCAACTATATATTTTGGTAAAAACAAGTCAACCGGGGTGTTTATTACTGGAACTACTAATTGGGATGATTATTCTATTGAAGCAGACATGAAGGTTCATATGGCCACTCGTGGTGGACTTATTGCCCGATATCAGGGACTAAAACGTTATGTTGCACTTGTTCGAAACAAAAACAAAATTCAACTTATTAAAGAGTATTATGGAACAACTGTTCTTGCAGAGAAGGAAGTTAATTGGCAACTTGATGATGTTAAAACGCTAAAACTCGAATGCTGCGGTGAAAACATCAAAGCAATCTTTGATGGCAATGTTCTCTTTGAAGAAAAAGTTCCTCAGCTCACATGCGGTGGTGCGGGGCTTCTGTTTGACAGGGGAATCGTTGGCTTCCGGAAGCTGAGTTTTAAGGGCTGATTCGTAATAAGTTATACGTGCTAAGTTTGTCCGCGCCGGGGCGACGCGGCTACAGTGTGAAAATTGCAGTTTAACAGTTGATTGTGGAGAATGACGCTTGTTTTGTCGCACCGACCTGTCCGAGGTCTGCTGACCTCGGCTACAGTTGTTAAACGAAGTGCAAGGTTAGACTGCAATATTCACAGCTGTAGCCGACCTCCGGCTTGTCGAGCCGTAGTCTGGAACAGCGGAGGCTTAAGAGGTCGGGGAAACGTTGAATTGATGGGATTAACGCTTAGCAATTTTTAGTCGTGAGTCCAGAGTCGTGAGTCGTATTGACGTAAAATAAAATAAGTCTGAAAAGAGAGCAAAGCTTTTGACAGAATCTAATTAAGAAAAAAGGGTAAAAAAATGCATTTTGAAGAGATAATAGAACATAAAGATGTTTTGGTCGTTGGCGGAGGAACAGCTGGAGTTATTGCGGCAATTCAGTCAGCTCGAGCGGGAGCAAACACAATTCTTGTTGAGCGTGTAGGTCAACTGGGTGGAGCAATGACCACGGGCGGAGTTGCGTTTCCAGGTCTTTTTCATGCTTGGGGAGAGCAGGTTATTGCAGGTATTGGCTGGGAGCTTGTCAGCGAATGTGTGAAACTTGATGGGGGAACATTTCCTGATTTTACAGATTTATCTCTTCGTCATTGGAAACACCAGTTTCAGTTAAATCAATACCTTTATGCTCTTTTGGCCGAAGAAAAATGTTTAGAAGCAGGCGTATCAATTGTCTATTATGAAACACCGTGCTCTATTGAGTCTTCTGTTGAAGGATGGCTGGTTGAGACTTGTGGTTCTGGTGTTAAAAGAACAATTAATTGTAAGCAGATGATAGACTGCACAGGTGGTGCAGATATTGTAGGTATGATTGGTTTACCAAGACTTCGAGAAGAAGAAACCCAACCTGGTTCAATGCTGTATAAAAGCAAGAGTCCTTATTTGCCGGGAGAAGAACAGTTGGAAGCTGTTTATGTGTTGGGAGCAGATTCTTCAACATCAGCTACTCAAACAAGGGCAAATATTGAGGGGCGTAATGCAATTTTGAAAAAAATTCGTGAATCAGGGAATAAGTTGACGCATCTGCAGCCCGAGGCAACTTTTAGGGAGAGTTATAGAATTTTGGGCGAGACAGTCATTACTCATGATGATTATGTTTCGGGGCGTAAGTTTGATGATGCGATTTGCTATGCATTCTATCCTGTGGATCTTCACTCAAAAGATGGTGTTAAACCTAAATATCTGGAACAGGGAGTCGTACCAACAATTCCCTTGAGTGCATTGATTCCAAAGGACAGCAACAATATTATTGTTGCCGGACGATGTGTCAGCAGTGATCGCCTTGCAAATTCCGGTTTGCGTGTACAGGCATCATGCATGGCAATGGGGCAAGCAGCTGGTGCCACCGCAGCATTAGCCGCCCAAAGCAACTCAACGCCACTTGATGTGCCGTTGGAAGATGTGAAGAATCTGCTTGTTCAACATCAGGCTATTGTCCCGGATGTATAATGTTGTATAGTTAAAATGGTTCTTAATAAATTGATGGCTAAGTAACACAACCTTCCAGGTTGTAGCCGTTTGACACTTGCAACGAAGATCGTTGCGTTACTCTCCTTGCGGCTTATGCAGGAAACCGTCAAAAAAAAAACCACAGGTACAAACCTGTGGTTTTTTTGTTGAAATCAAAGAGTGCTTTACTCTTCTTTTTTCTTTTCTTCCGGAACGTTCAGTTTGATGTGAAGTTCTCTAAGCTGACGTATAGATACATCACTTGGAGCATTCATCATTAAGTCTTGTGCTTTTTGATTCATTGGGAAGGCAATAACTTCTCTGATATTTTCTTCGCCAGAGATTAGCATAACAAGGCGGTCAATTCCAGGAGCAATACCTGCATGTGGTGGTGCACCAAGTTTGAATGCGCTTATAAGTGCACCAAATTTGTCATCAACAACTGATTTTTCGTATCCGGCAATTTCAAATGCTTTGTACATGATGTCTGGTTTGTGGTTTCTTATTGCACCACTTGCAACTTCACATCCATTACATACAATATCATATTGATAAGCAAGAACATCTAAAGGATCTTTGTCTGTCAAGTCACTCATGCCTCCTTGAGGCATTGAGAATGGGTTGTGAGAAAACTCAACTGTTTGTGTCTCTTCATCCATTTCAAACATTGGGAAGTCAACAATCCAGCAGAAGCGGAATGTATTTTTTTCAATGAGATCAAGATCTGCACCAAGTTTAAGACGAATGCTGCCGGCAATACTTGCGGCTTGTTTTTCTTTGTCGCAGACAAAGAAAATGACATCGCCTGTTGAAACGCCACAACGTTCAGCAAGTGAGCTTAGTTCGTCTTCGCTCATGAATTTTGCAATTGGTCCTTTGATTGTCTCTTCTGTCCAGACTAGATAAGCCAAGCCTTTGGAACCAACTGATTGCGCATAGCCAACCATTTTGTCAAAAAAGCTTCTAGGGCGATCTGAAATTGATTTAACAGGAATTGCACGAACGACGCCACCTTTTTTAACGGCTCCGCTGAATGCATTAAATCCTGAGTTTTCAAATAGATCTGAAACATCAGATATTTCAATTGGAATTCTTAGGTCTGGTTTATCTGAACCATATTTAAGCATTGATTCTCTGTATGGAATTCTGATAAATGGTTTTTCATCAACAGTTTTGTCTGTGAATTTTGTAAATAGGCTGTGTATTATATTTTCAACAATTGCGAAAACTTCGTCCTGTGTTACAAATGACATTTCCATATCAAGCTGATAATGTACGCCTGGTGAGCGATCAGCACGTGCATCTTCATCTCTGAAACATGGTGCAATTTGGAAATATTTGTCAAATCCGGCAAGCATCAACAATTGTTTGTATTGTTGAGGAGACTGCGGAAGTGCATAGAATTTTCCGGGGTGTAGACGACTTGGAACCAAGAAGTCTCTAGCACCTTCTGGTGAGCTGCTTGTTAAAATTGGAGTCTCAAATTCTTTGAAGTTGTGTGTTTGTGTCATTATTTTGCGAATTTCGCTAACAATGTCAGATCTTAGAATAATGTTGTTATGCAGTCTTTCACGTCTTAGGTCTAAGAAGCGATATTTTAAGCGAAGGTCTTCGGACTCATCTGTCTGTCCTGCAATATATAAAGGTAGTACTTCTGCAGCACTTTCTACGATGATACTTTGTGCAACCACTTCAACTTCACCTGTTGGCAGTTTGTTGTTTACGAGTGAACCTTCTCTTGGCTCAACCTTTCCAACAATTGTCACAACGCTCTCAATATGAATCTTTTGTGATAATTCAAAAAAATCTTTCTCAGGCTCGATAACGATTTGTGTAACACCATAGTTATCTCTTAAATCAAAAAACAGCAGACTTCCGTGATCTCGTTTTCTGAATATCCAGCCCGATAGCTTTACCTCTTCTCCAGCATGCTCTTTTCTGAGCTCTCCACATGTGTGTGTTCTATAAATATGCATAATAATTTCCTGTTTGATTGGTAATTTCTTGTTCTAAAATCTATAATTGTTATGTTAAAACTTGTTAGTCTATTTTGACCAAACAGGTATATTATTATATATTGCCTATCAATTTAAAGAAAAAAAAGCATAAAAGTAAATAAATCTAAAATTCCTTAATTTTTCGGTTGAATGCCCTTTTCGGCGGGGTCACGGACCCCGACCCTACAGGTGCTAATACTGAAACCAAAGTTAAACTGTTGATTTGCAAGTAGTTTGTAGGGTCGGGGTCCGTGC
>JAQICX010000143.1 GCA_027858345.1 Kiritimatiellia bacterium
TCCCGCAAAGCGGGAGGAGGTGTTCGAGGAACGAGAACGGAGGGGTGGGCTCCCATTTTTACAGGATAATATTAGTTTGCACGTTTGGGAGTCCCGCTTTGCGGGATCCTCGTTGTCATAGATGTATCTAACCTAAAAATAAAAGTTAATTTAAAGGTGGTGAGTTGTTATGAAGGTTTTATTTATAGGCGGAACGGGTAATATATCAGAAGCATGTGTTCAAAGATGTTTATCTCAAGGACAAACAGTCTCGGTTGTAACTCGAGGAGCAAACAAGCTACCTGACGGTGTTGAAGCAATTGTCACAGACAGATATAAACAGGATGATTTTCAACAAGCCATAGAAGGCAAGAGCTTTGATGTTGTTATCAACTTTGTTGGCTACAAACTGCCGGAACTTGAAATTGATTATAAGTTATTTGCAGGAAAAATCAGGCAATACATCTTCATTAGTTCAGCAACTGTCTACAAAAAACCACACACACAAATTCCTATAACGGAAGATTATGCACTAGGCAACCCATGGTCTGAATATGCTCAAAACAAACAGAAGTGTGAAGAGTGGCTAATGGATAAAAACAATAGAAATCTTTTCCCTGTCACAATAGTCAGACCATCACATACCTTTTCAGAAAAGTGGGTTCCAAATATAATCTCCAGTGGAACATGGACAATACCAAATCGACTAATCAACAAAAAAACACTTTTTCTTCATGATGGCGGAAAGTCACTATGGACGTTAACATCTTCAAGCGATTTTGCAATTGGCCTATGTGGTTTGATTGGTTTAGACAAATCGATTGGCGAGGCTTTTCATATAACATCAGATGAAGCAAACTCCTGGAAAGCCATATACGATCGATACCCCATAGAATTGGGTTTAGAGCCTCCAGATTATGTGAGCATTCCCACAGACTTTATATGTGAAAACTTTCCTGAATTTATTTCAAGCCTAAAAGGAGACAAAGCCGAAAACGCTGTTTTTGATAATTCAAAAATCAAATCGTATGTCCCTGATTTCAAATGCAAAAACTCAATGATTGAGGGCATAAGAAAATCGATGCAGTGGTTTTTGGCAGATAAAGAAAGACAAGTTGTTGATAAGAAGGCAGATGAAAAAATTGAGAAAATTTTAAACGCATATCAGGAGGCAAACAGTGAAGTCATATAGAAAAGAGTTATGGTTCAAAACCAAAAGCAGAAGAAAAATAATTCATATCACACCAGAGATTACAAGATGCCTTGCGGAGTCAGGCATTCAGGAGGGTTTACTTCTTTGCAATGCTATGCACATCACTGCATCTGTATTCATCAACGATAATGAATCTGGGTTGCACACAGACTATGAACATTGGCTAGAAAAGCTTGCACCAGAAAAACCATATGATCAATACAACCATAATGGCTTTGAAGACAACGCAGATGCACACTTAAAAAGAACAATTATGGGACGAGAAGTGGTGGTCGCAATAACAAAGGGGCGTCTTGACCTTGGACCATGGGAACAGCTGTTCTACTATGAACTCGATGGACTTAGAGACAAAAGAGTACTTGTTAAAATAATCGGGGAATAGCTTGCTGGCTCCGCCAGCAGATTAAGATTAAGGTTAAGTTTGAGAGCTGCCAGATGCCAGCAGAATGAAAAATAACGTTGAATGCATTTCCATGTAGGGGCGAGATGCATCTCGCCCAAGTAAATGTAAAAAGATTTTCCCACGCGGTTGCAAAAGTCATCAGGGCAAAACAAACAAAGGCTCACCCAGAGAGCAAAAAAAAAAAGATATATTAATGAAAAAAACAAATTGCACAATAATTATTCCAGCCTACAACGAACACAAGAGCATAAAACAAGTTCTGACAGATGTTCTTAAGATTAAAGAACAATATGAAGTTGAAATCATTGTTGTCAATGACGGCTCCACCGATGATACAAAAGAGATACTTGAATCATTCGGAAGCCAAATCAAAGTTATAAACCACTTTGCAAACAAAGGCTATGGTTCTTCACTAAAAGATGGAATAAGAAATGCAAGAACAGAATTTGTGATGTTTTTTGATGCTGATGGTCAACACGACATAAACAAAATTCCTGAATTTCTTGATAAACTCGGAACAACAGAAATGCTTATAGGTGCAAGAACATTTGGTGATGGCAGTCCAAAAAAACGACTATTTGGTAAAATGATTTTAAACATCTTTGTAAACTTCATTACAGGACAGAAAGTTCCAGACGTCAACTGTGGCATGCGAGCAGGTTTCAGGCATCTATATATGGAAATGCTTGATATTCTTCCTGAAGGATTTTCATTCACAACCACATCCCTTGTCTACACTTTAAAAAATCGGCTAGCATATGAGTATATACCTGTAAAAATGATTCCACGTCACAAAGGCTTCAGCACAGTGAACATGTTCTACGATGGAACAAAAGCCATAATGCTAATTTTCAGATTATCAATGCTTTTCAACCCTTTTAAAGTTTTTGGTGGTTTAGCAGGAACTTTATTTCTAATAGCAACAGCCTATCAAACGTATATATTTATAACAAGTGGTTTACATATTGAAGGGGGATTTGTCGTAACAGCAATAACCGCGGTTGTACTTCTGAGCTTTGGGGTAATTGCAGACCAAATATCAGCTTTGCGACAGGAAGTAAGTACACAATCCAGCCTTTTCAGAGAAATGATGGAGAAAAACTCTAATAAAGACTAAGGTTGAGAGCTGGCAAGCCAGCAGTAGAATTAAAGAACGACGTTGAATGCATTTTCCTGTAGGGGAAAGCATCTCGCCCAGAGAAAAAGCATGAAAAAAATTATTGAAAAAATTATAAAAATTGGCTTAGCAGCAATACTTATGTTAACTGTACTAACTGGTTGCGATTCCAGCTCTGGTAGTTCAGGTGGAGGTCAAGCACCCGAAACATCCTTGAAACGCGGAGTCAACTTTGGCAATGCCTTAGAAGCATCAAAGGAGGGAGACTGGGGAGTTGTTATACAGGAAAGTTATTTCCGGATAGTCAAAGATGGTGGATTTGATTTTGTAAGATTACCAATAAACTGGCATTCACATTCTCAATCAACCGCCCCCTACACCATCGACGCATCATATTTTGCAAGAATAGATCAGATGGTTGACTGGGCAAACAAATATGGACTTTCACTTATCATTGATGTACACCATTTTGATGACATGATATATAATCCATATCAGACACTGCCTCGTCTACAGGGAATCTGGAAACAGATTGCTGAACGCTACGCAAATCAACCATACTCAATATACTTTGAAATACTAAACGAGCCAAATGCAAGCCTAACGTCCGATGTGTGGAATGATATATATCCACAAGTTCTTGCAACAATCAGAGAGTCAAATCCAGACAGATGGGTTATTATTGATGGACCATTTTGGAGCAACTGGCAGACACTAGACGAGTTAAGGCTGGCTGATGCCCCCCGCATAATAGCATCATTCCACTACTATAATCCAATGGAATTCACCCATCAGGGAGTTGAATGGGACTCAAAATATGCCCAATACGTGGGCATGACATGGACAGGCTCTGAATCACAGAGAAATGATGTGGACAACTCATTTAATCACGTTGCCAGCTGGGCAGAAAACAACAACATACCAATTTTACTTGGAGAATTTGGCACATATTACAAAGCACCAATGAACTCACGAGCAAATTGGACTCAGTATGTGAGACAAAAAGCTGAAGAGAAAAACTTTTCCTGGGCAGTGTGGGACTTCAATGCAGGTTTTCCAATATATAACAACTCAGAAAATCAGTGGTATAGTGAGCTAATCGACGCCCTAATGAAATAATGAAACACTACTCAAGAAGAGAAAAAGAGAAAGCCTTTGAAGTTATCGTATCCCAATATGAAGCACAGCTTCTGCGATATGTATCCAGAATGATCTTCAATTTTGACTTGGCGGAAGATGTGGTTCAAGAAACATTCTTAAAACTATTTAAGAACTGGAAAGACGAACTAGCCCCCTCTCCACAAATTTTAAGCTGGCTTTATAGAGTTGCACACAACAAAGCAATCGATATGATACGCAAAGAAAACAGAAGAATCAACCATCAGAACAACAAAGCTGAATGGGATAAAATAGACCTTGAAATTCTTCATAAAGAAAAATCAGGCATATCAGAAAATGCTCTTGCGGCTGCGGAAATTTTGAATTCTCTTACTCCGGACGAAAAGCAGCTGGTGATATTAAAAGTTTATGAAAAAAAGACATACAAAGAAATTAGTGAGATAACAAATTTAACAACTGGTAACGTGGGTTTCAAGTTACATCATATTATGAAAAAAATGGCAAAACGACTTAACAAGGGAGAGAAATAATGGCAAAACTATCCCAAAAACAGAGCATAATAAAATGTTCAGACATAGAACCACATCTATTCGATTTTCTACAGCACGAACTTGGTTCAGCACAGACAACAATCATAACCGAGCATCTAAAAAAATGTGAAGATTGCAAAAAATCATTAGCAGAACTGCAGAGTTCCCTAAAAGCACTGGAAGACTTTGGCGTTGCCCAACCACCAAAACACCTGACAGACAACCGTAGAAAACGCATTAAATTTGCCTACATGCACCCATTTCTTAACTTCTGTTACATACATCACAAAATAATTTCAATAATTATCGTCATCATAACTCTGGCAACGGTATTGTTTCTAATCAAAAATGCATCCCTCGACAAAAAGAGAAACTTCAAAGAATACCCGGTCCAACTAAACCTAAGATAACGTGCTGGCTTCGCCAGCAGGTTAAGATTAAGGTAAAGATTAAGAGCTGGCTTTGCCAGCTAAGGTAACACAACGATCCCTCGTTGTAAGTGTCCATCCAACTAATAACTTTTTTAGAACATCCAACATCGACAGTGTCCTAACCCGCATATTTTATGAGTCGCTAGTGATTTAGTCCCGCTTTGCGGGAAAGCAATGTGTGTAGTGTAGTAACTACTCAAATATATTGCAGATGAAGTAGATGTATTGCTAGCGACTCACCCGATAGGGCGTTATATACCAAGTTTCTTTATATTACATAAAGTGTTTTTAATATTAAACTGTAACATATTGTTCACAAGGTGATTATATATATTTTTAAGTCTCTTCGTAAAATATACGGGCTACTATCGATCAACAAGTGCTTCAGCACTGCAAGTGAGTATATGGAGTCTGATATCTCTTTCCCTACTTAAATTCCTGCTCAGTCAAAAACTATTGGACCAAAATCCTGGGGACGATGAAAGTTTAATTCACCAACCAGATTCCAAGTCAACCAATGGGGATGAGATGTTTTATCACCGCATTTGTAAAAATTGCCGCGCCAGACGGCTCCCGAACGGGCATCAACCGCCCCTAGCATTTTTTCAAAAAAACTAAACGGGACACTAATCAATGCATACCAGGTTACTGGTTCCTTAATTTCAGGTTCGACAACTTCAGGCATAGATGTCACAACATCAATCTGTGCCGTTTCTTGCTGACTTGGGAAAGAATGTTTCTTAAATCCTCTCCCTGGAATGCGAGTAGGATCTTCAACATGGGACAGGTGTAGGCAACCACCGGCATTTAGTTCAAAATTAAAATATCCTCTGCAGGGTATTGGCTCGACAAACCACTCAACGCAGCTGTCCGTACAGACGGGGCCGTTAGGCTCCTGACACACACTACGGACATACTGGTCTTGGACTCGAAATAGCACCGCTATCGAGTCTGTATCCCGGGCAATCTTAATATTGACGTCCGGATAGATTTCACTGCTTTCCGGTACAACATAGTTTAAACTGAAAGCATCAATCTCATTCCATATTCCCCCGTCCCAGTCCAGTGACAAGGGAATCTTTTTACTTACTTTTTTTACCAACACCTGCATAAATCTCCTAAAAAAACAAGGGGCAACGCTCCGAAATAGCACAGCCTAGGGCAATGCCCTAGGTTATATATAACAATACAACCCATATGCAAAGGGGTGACTCGAGTTTACGAGAGGGGCTTTAGCCTCTTTATAATAAGTTTTCATAGGCTGAAGCAATTCGCAAAGCGAATGGCCTACCCCCGAGATAAATATATTTTAAAGATAGCTATCTCAGGCTTTCAGCCCTTAATCATTATGTTATATGTTTAACCCAGAGCGTCTTGTCGAGCCGTAGTCTCGCAGAGCGAAGGCTGATGCTCTGGGCTATGTTATTACGGGCTTTCAGCCCTGAATATGCTAGCAATATCAATATAATTATCCACAATAATTTACGAAGAACCGTTTAAATGAATTAATTTGCAAAAAAACATTTGACATTTTTTTTGAAATATGATTGAATGCGGTTCAATGAAATCACAAAGGTTTCATTTAACATTTAAATTGTGAGGAAACAAGATGAAAGAAAAGGAAATATTTTATGATAAAAAGAATTAATTCAACCAGTGTAAAAACAGCGATTTTGAGTCTGTTTATTATCACATCTTTTGATGTGGGTCAGAGTGCTATTGTTGATCTGATGGATAATGCCCGCAATTTTTATCAATCATCAGCAGTGACAGACGTAACGGCCTCCAATGGACAAGTTACTTTAAAAAAAATAGACAGCGGTGATGCTTTTGTTCGCTGGTCGCCAAATAAGCCAGACTTTGTCCCTTTAGTTACTGCCTCAGATAGGGTGGAAATTGATTTCGCTGGATTTGCCGACAATGGTTCTGTTGATGTCGTGGTTGTGGTTAAAGATGCTGCGGGTAAAAGTCATAATGTGAATTGGTTAGGTAATCACGATAAATCAGGTCTTGTAGTATTAGAGAGTGTGAGAGAACTGGCTAGAACCAATGAGATAGAGAAACCACAGAGTTTTCATCTATTTTTCCGCATTAAAAATGACCCAGTTGGTAGCATATTTTTTAAGCAGATTCGTCTTTCCGCTAAAGATGAAGCATTGCTGGTTCCACAGATATTGAAAGTTGGGAAGGGTTCTTCTGGCACCTCTGAGATTATGGTTGCATTCGACAAGGAGCCTGAGGAGCAGGGTATGGTATTTGATCGTGGAGGGGTGGCCGTGAAAGACATAAAAGTTGTCGGTCGAACAGAAACGGTTTGGAACGCTGAAAACCCTTATGGCAGAGGGAAAGCCTGGCAGAGGTCTTTTCGTTTTGATATTACTGACTCGCTCTTTGTAAATGGTGGATACAACAGTGTGGATATTGAAGTGACTTATATGTTGAATGCCTGGGGATCTGTTAATGTCTATGCTGCGACTACCGAAGGTGAAAAAGGAGTGGGGAGTATGTGGGGAGCATGCGAAGGCAAATGGAAGACTGGCTATATTCGCCTAGACAACGCAAATTTTAACAATGCGGTGGAGGGTCGTTTTGACCTTCGTTTGTCAGGGGATAATGGTCCTCTTGCTCTTAAAAGAATTAGAATTATTGGTTACAGTTCAAGTGAGGATGTTCGTTGGGATAGGATGCTAGAAGTTGTGGGTAGAAAAGCATTGCATTCGGCAGAAGCTCCACTTTTTGTTTTTCATGCTGATAGTAAAGCTGGCTTGCAGTATAACATTGATAATCATGCACAGCTTGCACCAGCTATGCGTTACCAATTGACAGTTAAAGACGCAGTTAACGGGAAAATTGTTCATAAGGGTGAAGGGAAGTTTACACCATCTGCGGGTACGACCAGTTCGTTAGAGTTAGACTGGGAAACTACCAATTGGTCACTTGGACCTTATACGGCAGAAGTACGTCTTTATCTTGATACTTTAGAGATCTCTGATCCAGTATATGCTTTCACCACATTATTGGGTGTAATCTCTGATACCGAGCTTGAAAAAGCCCGTCAGGGAGAGTTTCTTTTTGGTCTCGACCCAGGCGGTTCGCCCACATCTCCCGAAGGTTTAGCGTTTTATAAAGTGATGGGTGTCGATCTTTTACGATTCGGGCTTAATGACTCAGGTGATGCCTCTTTCGAAGAAATTCGCACTGCATATGACCTTTTAGCAGAAGGTGGAGTGTCAGCAATGATGATGATGGATCCTCCTGGACAGATGCACAAAACGAGTGAGGAGGAGCGTTTGAAAAAATTGAAAGTAATGCTTCCTCGTAGCGAAGAGATAGCTAGAAAAATGGCCGATCTAGTTACTTATTATGAAATAGGTAATGAGCCTGATTTGCCTTTTTTCTATCCAGGTAGCATAGATGCATATCTTGATAGTTTTTATAAGATAAGTGATGCGCTTCGGGCAGGTAATCCAAAGGCAATAGTGATGAATGGCGGACTCTGTTTCTTTGGTGAGGACGGGGATAGACGTGCCAGAGAGTTGATTGACAAAATGAATATGGAAAAACTAGGGATATGGGCTTATCACGGGCATGGAGCTGGTGGCGAGGCAGAAAGAGATGCCTATCAACGCCAAGTCGATGCTGTTACGAAAGTCGGCAAAGATACTCGCAATTATTTAGATACCGAAACAGGAATGCCGGCTGATGTTCCAGTACAATATCTTGAACAATCGCGTACAGGTGTACAAAAAATGGTTTTTGCTCACGCCAAGGGTATGCCTTCAATGATGTGGTTCCGCCTCTTTATGGGGAATGAAGGCTATACTCTCTCGCACAATCTATTAGAACCGCGTCCAACCATTATGGCCTACCGCACAATGGTAGAAGAGATGCGACATGTGCGTTTTGCTCGAATGCTTGATGAAGAAATAAGTGATCGTGAATTATATCTGTTTGATGAAATTGATGAAGATGGCAACCCGAATGGACACAAAGTCTTGGTTGCTTGGGCCAATGTTCCCGGTCATTTTGCTGCAAGCATTCAGTTAGATGCATCGAATGTTCCAATTCAGGATGCAAGAAAGACTGATTTATACGGAAATACCAGTTCTGCTCGAGTGTTTAATGGCTTAGTTAACATCACCTTGTCTAGCGATCCAATTTACTTGAGCTGGCAATCTTCCGGGGATAGCTCAACTGTAAAACTTGCAGAGTCTCCGTTGAACTGTACTAGTCTTCCTTCTCTCCAGCCATACGGGGTGACTGATACCACTTGGACTATATTCAATTCAGGAAAGAAACCTTTGCAGGCAGAACTCAAGATCGAAACTGTTAGTTCGCGTCATGTTAAGGTGCTTACGGATTCCCAATCGCTAATCGTTCCGCCAGGGCAACGACAGGCCGTACAAGTTCGTCTGTCTTTGGAAAACAAACCGGCTATTTTGATACCAAGGTGGTGGCATGTGTTCACGCATCTGGACCCGATGGCGGTGGCTGATATGGAAGCAAAAGAATTTGCTAGTATTCCGTCTCAACTACCAGGTATTGGCAAACCAAGTTTACCAACTCGCATTTGGACAACTGATGGTCAAATTGATTTCGCTTCCATGGCAGGAGGATTTCGAGAAAGAAAACCAGCATTGGCTTTTGCTGCAATTGAAGTGTCGGAAGACACTGAACTTTCTTTCACAGCGGCTGCCGACTGGTGGATGCGCTGGTATGTCAACGGTGAGATCGTTTATGACACATTCAAAGGTAGCGGTGGACCACTTTCACTAGATGCTCACCCATTTACATTACCTCTCAAAAAAGGTCGCAATATCATTGCGGCTCAAGTACTCAGTGGTTCAGCAGGTTTTAAACTGATTTTTGGAGGCGAAGATGTACGTCAAACTGTTCTTTCGGGTGGAGTGCCGCCAGATCGGATTTCGGCGATGCTTCTGGTTGACGACCAAGTTGTTGCCCACCAGTCTGTAGGTC
The DNA here is from genome assembly GCA_027858345.1 of Kiritimatiellia bacterium. GTDB lineage: Bacteria > Verrucomicrobiota > Kiritimatiellia > JAQICX01 > JAQICX01 > JAQICX01. The sequence goes on from JAQICX010000143.1 coordinate 9,770, forward strand.
TTGACTTTCTGCCCGCATTACCTCTCTTTAACGAACTAAAAGGCTCTGATCAGCTGTCTAAGTGGATAACCCGTGAACCTTTCGCCTTCTTGGATCACACAACGGTCATTAATTTTCATGAAGCCTATCCCGATTCAAGTCGCTGGTATCAAGGCAAAGAAGATGTCTCGGCGGTTGCTTGGTTGCGAGATGCAGGAACGACCCTTGACTTGATGGTTGCGGTGCGTGATGATATTGACTGTAATCCGCCTACTAACCAATCGGTTCAAGATGCTTCGGCTCCTTTTGATGGAGTGTTTGTAGAACTCTTTGGAGAAGATATGCTCAAGCCTATCCAGTTTTGGTTCATTCGTCCAACTCAGGAGGGAACGCCTCAAGTTCTAGAAGAAGGGCATATGAAAGGTGCAAAAATTGATGTTCAACAACTACAAAATAGCGTGGATGGTTTACGGACTGTATACAGCATTAATTTTCCTGCATCTTCTGCAACAACAGCGATTAAAGTGACTGTTTTTGATGCCGATGTTGGGATTCTTAAACAGACACTAACTAGTCCTATCCAAGCGATTGTTAGGGAAAAAAACAATAAAACAGGTAAATAGGGCTTGCTGTTTAATGTGAGATTACGTATATTATGGTCTCTTCACTGCGTTTCGTTGCTTTAGGTAAACTAAAGCCTCGCTTTGCGAGTACATAAGATGAGTTCGCCTTTAGTTCTCTAAAGGTAACTCATTGCAGCACAAGAAGATGCTTGATATCGCATTACAAAATCATAAACTTTGCTTTAAAGTTTATCTGCAAGATTTTTAGGTAAAACATATTAAAAACCTTGCACTTTTAACGTATTAGCTATAGGGTATCAAATTGTCAGCAGGCAGCTTAGGAATTGAACAGGCAGCCCTAAGTGATGGTTTGGCTATGCTTTTAGAGCATTGATTTGGTTATATTTGTTTTTTTATATAATAAATAGATTTTTGAAATTATAATGAGTTAAGATTGGAATATTGATGAAAATACCATATGAATTGGGTACCGAACAGGAGGAGTGGGTAAAAAAAACTCTTGATAGTTTGAGTCTAGATGAAAAGATTTGTCAGACTTTTAATTCAGTAATTGGGCACAATTGGCATTCTCAGACTCCTGATGCTACCAATAAGAAGCTTCTGTCTCTTGTGGGTAGCGGCTTTCATGGTTCTTTAAAAGCAGAGAAGTTAAAAAGCAATATTTCAGACCTACAGTCTAATGCAAAAGTTCCTATATTAGTTGCTGGAGATTTTGAGTTTCGAGTAGCTATTGAGGAAGGTATTAGTATTGGTGCGGCAATGAATCTTGCAGCAGTTAAGGATTTAGATGATGCAGCTTTATTAAGCTATCAGTCTGGAGTTGCTATGGCTAGGCAAGGGGCAAGCGTTGGAACAAATTGGACATTTGCACCTGTTGTTGATATTAACTATAACTTTCATAACCCAATAACAAGTGTCCGTTCTTTTGGTGATGATGTAGAGAGAATATCAAGATTAGCCGCTGCATTTATCTCTGGTTGCCAAGAATATGGAATGGCTGCGACAGCTAAACATTTCCCTGGTGATGGCATGGATTCTAGAGATCAACATGTTGTGACAACTCTTAATACAATTCCATTAGAACAGTGGAGAAAAACTTATGGAGCTACTTTTCAAGCAGCTGTTGAGGCTGATGTGTTCTCGATAATGATGGGGCATATTGGACTGGAAAATGTTTCTACACCTATAGACTCTTCCAAGAAGCGTTATTTGCCAGGAACTTTAGATCCAGTTATGCATGACTTCTTAAGAGAAGAACTAGAGTATGACAGAGTTATTGTTAGTGATGCAATAGGCATGGGAGGAATTGTTCCGCACTGTAAATCTGAAGGCGATGTAATTGTTAGAAATCTGGCAGCAGGGTCAGATGTTGTTCTGTTTGTCTCTGATATAAATTTAGGTGTTCAAGCTGTTAAGAATGCTTTAGATAAGGAAGTTTTGACTGAAGCAAGACTTAATCAGGCTGTCTGTAATGTTCTAGCATTAAAGGCTAAACTTGGTCTGAATGAAGTTCTGAATAAGTATGCAGTTGCAGATTATAGCATATTTGAACCATTAGCCAAGGAAGTTGGTGAAAAGTCAATTACACTTCTTGAAGACAGAGAGAGTGTTTTACCAATTCTAGAGGGACAGAAAGTTTTGATATGTAATCTTCCGATAGATACACCCGAAGGTGGTAATTTGCTTGTGGCAGGACAAGAGAACTTGAGAGAACAATCAAAACAACTCGAAATAGAGTTATTCTTTAAAGAAGAAGGTTTTGTAGCAAAAACTGTGTTTACTGTTGACGATTTTAATAAGTACAAAGATCAATATGATTTTTGTCTTTATGTTGCAGTGCCTATGCCACAGGCTGGTAGGAGTTCTATTAAACTTCCGTATCCTGCTCTTCAGTTTATAGAACAAACTCGTACAAAAATGCCTACAGCGACAGTTTCTGCTGGAAGTCCGTATATATTTTATGAGTTAGATTATCTTCCTTGTCAGATTGTTACATACAGTAATATTAAAAATATTAATAAGGCATTGGTGAAAGCTCTTATAACTAATAAGTTTGAGGGTGCATTGCCTGTGAAAATGCCGTGGGTATAAGATTGTTCAAATGTAATGACTTGTATGTCATTGTTAAATACGAAAAGATTTTTTTTTAGTAGTCATTCTTGGTTCTTGGTAAATCATTGTGGATCATTATATTGATATTGCTAGCATATTCAGGGCTGAAAGCAAGTAATAATATAGCCCAGAGCGAAGGCTGATGCCCTAGGCTTTGCTATTTCGGGGCGTTGCCCCTTGTTTTTGAATATAAATGTTTATTATTAACAATTCTCACCCACAATAATCTACGAAGAACCAAAAAAAGTGATAATATGATTAAAAGACAATATTTTTTTGAAGTTCCAATCAGTACTATTAGACCTGCTGGTTGGATACGTGCATACTTGGAACGGCAACGAGACGGTTTGACAGGTCATTTAGAAGAAGCAGGCTTTCCTTTTAATGATCCTACATGCGCCTGGGCTCCGACAGAAGGAACAAAGCAGTGTGAGGATAACTGGTGTCCATATGAGCAACGTGGTTATTGGGTTGACGGTATGGTGAGATGCGGTGCATTGCTTGACGACCAATGGCTTTTGAAAAAAGGTACTGACATTTGTGATTACATACTTGACCATCCAGATGATGATGGATATCTTGGACCTAAGTTTCTTAAGGATAGCGTAAGGTATCCTCGATATTCCCGCTGGTGCCATGCGGTGGTTTTCCGTGCTCTTATGGCATATGCAGGAACTTCAAAGAGAACGGATATTGCAGAAAAACTTGCCAATCATTATTTTTCCGAAACATGTGACCATGTGGATTTCAGAGAAGTCTGCAACATTGAAACGATGCTATGGGCTTATGGACAGACAGGTGAAGAGAGATTACTTAAGTATGCTGAAAAAGCTTGGAAGGTATATGAAAAGCAAAAAAATATTCCTGTCAGCACAGAGCAGATGTTATCTTCTGAAAACATTCACTGTCACGGGGTAACTTATAATGAGATAGCAAAGCAACCGGCAATTATCGGCATGTATAACGGTGATTCAAAATTGATTGATGCTTCTATAGGTGCATATACAATGTTGGAACGTGATCATATGCTTGTTGATGGAGTTCATAGTTCCAGCGAATTTCTGGACGGACAGGATCCTCTTGCAAGTCACGAGACCTGTGATATTGCTGATTATACATGGAGTTTAGGATATCTTCTTATGGCAACAGAAAATGTTCACTATGCTGATTTAATTGAACGAGCTGTATATAATGCAGCACCTGGGGCTGTTACTCCTGATTTTAAAGCTTTACAGTATTTTTCATGCCCAAATCAGATTATTGCAGACAAACATTCAAACCACAATAAATTTTTCAAGGGTGGTGCTTGGATGTCATATAGACCGAATCCTGGGACAGAATGCTGTCCTGGAGATGTAAATCGAATTATGCCTAATTTTGCCTCTAGAATGTGGATGAGGCATAAGTCAGGAGATGTTGTGACTACACTATATGGACCATCTGTTTACAAAGGAATAACGGAGGCCGGTATAGCTTTTACAATAACAGAAGACACGACATATCCATTCTCGTCAGAAATTTCATTTTCAATAAACTTGAATAAACCATCTTCATTTGGTATACTTCTTAGAATTCCTGAGTGGTGCAGTAATGCAAAGATTATAGTTGCAGGAGAAGAGTATAAAGAGAGTGTCAAGGCGGGAACTTTTGCTAGGTTGAACAAAGAGTGGCAGGATGGAGATAGTGTTGTTCTTGAACTTCCAATGAAGTTCAAGTTGATTAATTGTCCTAGGGGGGGAGTTGCACTCGAACGGGGACCTTTGCTATATTCGCTTAAAATAGATGAAAAATGGGAGATTGATAAAGATGAACCCAAATCGTCTCAAACATTTCCGGCCTGGAATCTTTTTCCACAAAGTCCATGGAATTATGCTCTTGATTTAGATGCCGACAACCTTGAAAAACAAATAAAAATGACAACTTTGCCAGTTAGCAAACAGCCATGGACAATAGAAACAGCACCGCATATACTGAGTGTTCCTGCACGTATAGTTGAGGGATGGAAAGAGTACTGTCCAACAACAATTACCAAAAGTGAATACCAAGGCAATATGGCAATAGCTGATTTGACAGAGGATGGGAGTCTTGAAGGAGATTTTAGATTTACCCCTCAACTGCCATCTAAAAGTGATTTAAAAAAAATGTTGAAAAAAAAAAGTCAATATAACAATGGTGCCATATGGATGTACAAATCTCCGTATGACAATCTTTCCAAATGCAAAGAATGTATAATTAATTACCGAATGGATTTACAAATATGTCATTAAATAAAACAATTACAATAAAAGATGTTGCCACAAAAGCGAATGTGTCTGTCGGCACAGTCAGCCGTGTGCTCAACAATGCAAAGAATATTAACCCAGATAATATTAAAAGGGTTAACGAGGCAGTTAAAGATCTTGGATATCGTAAGTGCAGCGCAGCTCAACTACTGGGATCCAAAAAGAACCACTCTAAAATCAGAACTGGTAACATTGGTTTTGTATTTGCCGAGTTGACATCAGTCTGGCAAGGGCATCCACACTTGGAACATTACAGTAAAGCGGTTGAGAAAGCTTGCCGAGAACATGGTTGTCATGCAATAATTGAATGGGCTGATAATACTAAACAGGGAGAACTTCCAACATGTGTTCTTGAGGGAAAAGTCGATGGTGTTATAGTTATGGGGACTAATGTTGACTATAGCAAATATGGAAATTTACCTCTTGTAGGCATCAGTAAAACTTCTGCTGAAATTCAGTGTGTGGTGCCAGACGATAGAAGCGCCGGAAGGACTGTTGCAGAATATTTATGGAACAAAGGCCATCGCCGAATATCTTATATGTGCAATTCTTCAAGTAACATGATGTTTATTTCCCGGTTTCATGGCTATAAAGAATTTCTTGAGCAAATGCAGTCGTTTGACCCTGATCTTGTGAAAATGTATAATGAGCACATTCAGTTTGATCAGCCTCAAACTTCTTTTCCAGATATGACATTGCCATTAAAAGAGCTCTTGGATTTGCCAGAATCTAAACGTCCAACCGCCATTATAACTGCAAATGATTGGACCGCTGCGGGACTTTATGCAGCATTTCGTCAACAGGAAGTCTCTGTTGCAGAACAAATTAGTGTTGTTGGGTTTGATAACTTGGAAGCTCTTTGCTGTTCTCTTTTTCCAGCTTTAACCAGTTATGCTATTCCATTTAAACAAGTTGCATATACTGCAGCCCAAAAATTGTTTGCCCAGCTTGAAAATCCACCTGATGAGAACATTTCCAGCACTGAACTTATTAAAGGAAAAATAGTGGAACGAGAATCAGTCAGAACAATAAAGAGTTAACCTAGTTTCTTTCTAAATGGCTGAAATCAATAAAAAATGTACTTTTTTGCAACTTTTGAAAACTTAAAGCGTTGACAGTCAACACCTTGGTTTTTCAGACTCGTTTTGTAGTGCCTAATTCGTTCTTTTGCGGGTTGGCATTTCTAATTATTATGATAAAATTGTCGCATGTATTTTAGAACAAAAAAATTAAGAACTCTTTGTTAGTTCAATTAGTGGAATCTTATCGCAATGATGAAGGGCAACCACGTCAGCGAGTAGTCGCATCCTTAGGTGATGCGAAACTTCCCGAAGATGAGTTGAAAATTATTGCTCAAGTCGTTAAACAACGGTTACTTGGGCAAGAAGAATTTGATTTTTATTCAACTGAACTTTCGGCAGAAGCTTCAGCTTGGGTGACAAAAATTCTTAAAATAATATCTCGCTCAAACTACTCTTCCTCACAGGTTGAATCAGAGGTGATTGACGGTGTGTTGGTAGACAAGGTTACTTCTGAGGATATTGTTGAGCTTGGTCCTGAATTAGTAGCTATGCATTGAGTTTCTCAAGCATTCTCAAAGACGCAGGTGTTCCTGAACATGTTATCTCTACAGCCAAGATAATGATTGCTAATAGACTAATCGAACCGTTAAGTGAATGGGGGTTAATTGATTGGTCAGAACATTCAGCTCTGACAGAGTTGTTAAACGTGCGCTTGACCAAAACAACAAAGGATAGACTTTATAAGACAAGCGATTACCTCCTTGGTGCACGTAAACAAATAGAAAGTTCACTTCGTCAAAAAGAACAGGAACTCTTTAAGTTGCGCCGTAGTATTGCTTTATAAGATGTGACTAATACTCATTTCGAAGGCGTTTGTGCAAGAAATCCAAAAGCCAGATTCGGGAAGAATAAGCAAAAACGAAATGATTGCCCTCAAGTGGCGATAGGTATGGTTTTCGATGAGTATGGCTTTGCGTTGGCACATGAAGTGTTTGAGGGAAATATAGCAGATACTTCCACGCTTGAAATAATGCTTGATAGGCTTGATATATCCGACTCAAAGTTATCGCCAATAGTTATTCTTGATGCAGGATTCGCTTCAGAGAAGAACCTTGCCTTGCTTGAACAACGAGGGTTTTCATATGTTGTCAATATTACAAGAAGTTCACGTTTGAAATATGCCGAAGGATTTAAAAGTGCTGATTTCGTGGAGCTGGATGGACGTTCATCTAGTAAGAAAGTAGAAGTCAAAACTATTGTTGATCCAGAACACAAACATAGACGGCTTTTACTTTGTAAAAGTGCGTTACGTGCTGCAAAAGAAGAAGCAATGATTTCAAAGGCAGAAGCTCGTTTCATTGAAGATGCAAAAAAACTTAAAAAACGTATAGAGGCTAGTAGGCTTAAGCAAACAAAAATTAGAGAGAGAAAAATAGGTGCTCTTCTGCAAAAACACCCTAGAGTCAACCGATTTTATAAGCTGATTTATGAAAAAGATACTTTAGAAATTATCTGTGATAACGAAAAGATAGAACAGGTAAAATCACAGTGCGGTCAGTATGTTCTTAAAACAGATCAACAGCATGACCCTAAATTACTTTGGGAACTATATATGACACTATTACGTGCTGAACGTGGGTTTAAAATGCTCAAAGGCGAACTTGGACTTCGTCCAAATTTCCATCAAAAAGAAGATAAAGTTGATGGACATATTTTTATCAGTGTTTTGGCATATCATCTACTATGTTGGATTCATCAAAGACTGGAAAGTCATGGTGATATGCGAGAATGGAAGACTATCGTAAGATTACTTAGAACTCACTGCCTGGTTACAACAAGACTTCCTTTAAAAGATGGCAGAGTGATTCGTATTCGTAAGCCAAGTGTTCCTGAGCCAGAACAAACAAAAGTATATAAACAACTTGGGTTGGACTGGCAGAGTAAATGTCCAATGCGAAAAACCGAAATAAAGGAATCAAAGACTTTGTAGTGTCTTTCGAAAGATAGGTGTTGATTTTCAATGACTTACGTCATTCCGAAAGAAACTAGGGCTAGTTCTATATCGTCCTGATATTCCATTGCGTAATAATCTTAGCGAATCCGATATTTGCGAATATGTCAAGAAACGTAAGATTAGCGGAAGTACGTGCTCGAATAATGGCAGGCGCTGCCGTGATACGTTCACCAGCCTAAAAAAAACATGTCGAAAACTGGAAGTTTCATTTTGGGACTATCTTAATGATCGCATTTCAAATACCGGCGAAATCCCGCCATTGGTTGATATTATTCGTGCAAAGGCTCAGTCAGAATAAAAAAAAGTTATTTTTTTCATTGTATATCCCCATACTTTTGCTAAATTACGATTTTATATCGATAGTCTTGTTCAGCGGTTGATCAAAGACTTATTGAGAAGTTACGTATTATAAACATATTAATGAGCAATACTTCAAGATTATTCTAAGTTTATCCACAATAATCTACGAAGAACCGTTTAAATGAATTAATTTGCAAAAAAAACATTTGACATTTTTTTTTAAATATGATTGAATGCGGTTCAATGAAGTCGCAAAGGTTTCATTTGGCATTTAAATTGTGAGGAAACAAGATGAAAGAAAGGAAAGAGAACTATATTATGCCTACTCGATATTCAAGAAGAAAACAAACAACACAGGAGATGACAATGAACTCAAGAAAAGTAAAATCGAATTATGGATTCGGACGACAGTTTGAAATGGCCTGCCTGGGCCTTGCACGGCACGGCAGACAGGCAGCTCTTTCAGCAACGCTTTTGTCCATCCTCAGCGTGGCGTCCATCTCATTCGGAGCACAGCCAATTGCTGGCAAGATTGAGGCTGAAAGCTTCGTTGCTCAAAGTGGCATTCAGACGCAGCCAACTAGCGATGTGGGTGGCGGTCTGAACGTCGGCTGGGTCGATGCCGGGGACTGGATGGACTACAGCGTCGACGTAACCGTCGCAGGTGGGTACACCGTGGAGTGGCGGCTGGCCGGCAGCCCTGGCGGTGGCGTTATCCAACTGCGACAGAACGGCACGCCGATGTCATCCTTGACATCTCCCAATACGGGCGACTGGCAGACCTACCAGACGGTATCTAACACGGTCACGTTCAGTCAAACGGGTGTCCAGACCCTACGCGTCTACGCCGTTAGCGGCGGATGGAATTTCAATTGGATGAACTTCGTCAAAACTGCGGATCCGGTCATCGTGAACAATGCACAGACCGCCACAAGCGTCAGCACCAGCCAGGCGACGCTGAACGGAGCGTTAGCGATGGCGTTCGACACCAACACAACGAGCGTCACGGTCTACTGGGGTACGACCGACGGCGGAACCACAGCGGGGAACTGGACCGGCGGCACGAACACCTGGGCGGCACCGCAGAGCGTAGGCGTGCCGCTTGCGTACGTGGCCAGCGGATTCGCCACGAACACGGCGTA
>JAQICX010000169.1 GCA_027858345.1 Kiritimatiellia bacterium
TGATTTGAGGCATATTGGGAGTCCCGGCATGCGGGATCCTCATTATCATGAAAAGTTGACAAGCGTAAGATTGTTTTGCAACGTGTTTAAAACAAGAGTGTTGTAAAAGCTATCAGAAATAAACGACCATAAAAAACAAGAAGTTGAAGGGTTGTAGTACAAAGAATCACAAAAGCGAAAATAAGAAATTTTGACAGGATTTACAAGATGAACTTGATTTTTTTTTAAAGCCCAACATCGTCCTCGAATAAAATCTTTACAGCGTTTCATTTGTTCAATGCTCTAACTTGGGCGTTTGCTATTGATATGTTTGTCCGTTCTTTTGCAGCCAACCCGCTGTGTGATGACCATCGGGATCTCGATGAGTCCAGTGAACAACTCCGCCTTCTGAATTACTTTCATATACTCCATTGAAAGAGATAACATCACCAACTCTTAGCGATGGTACTCTTGGAGCTATGTCAATGTTATGAGCAATGAGTATTGTCTGATTGTTTGGTAGCTCCAGGATGAATCGTTGGTGCCTGCTTCCTGTGTTGTCGTCAGAAAGAATTCGAATAACTTTGCCACTGCCAGAAAGTTGGCTACCACTAGATGGTATGTTATATGTCTTTGAAGTTAGGTTGTTATTATTTTCTCTTTGTGTTAATCGCAGCCAATCAATGCCGAAATACTTTCCACCAAAGTAAACAATGCATATCAGAACAATTATGGTTATTATTCGTTTCATATTATTTCATGCAGCATTTCTTATGTTTCTTACCGCTGCCACATGGGCATGGATCGTTTCTTCCTACCTTAGGATTTTCATGAACAATAGTCGTGTTATAAGAATTGCTAGTACGTGGTTGAGATGTAAAACTTTTTGGGTTCAATAAATACTCAATTTCACGAATATCCTCTGGTTCATCAGGTACAATCCCTGCAATAAAAATCCACCCTCTTTCATCACATAGTGATGCAAGTTCACCTGCTCTTTCTTCTGTTTGAACCTGAAATCTTACTGGTTTACTATTCGTTCCTAATTTAGCCATTTATTTATCCTTTCTTAATAAGTTCACGGGGGTGGGGTATACTATACCGTGAAGTGATTTGTTTGAAAATAGTGATTAGTTTATTGTCACTACATTAGGCATCTGATCCCAGTCTTCCCGTCTGTTTACTCTATTCTCCAGATGCAGTCGTTCTCATGAAAGCGGAACTTTATATATGGAAAAGCTTCCATCAGCATGGCTGTAAATCGGTGCAGTCCCGGATTCTCGCTCAGTTCATGACTGGTCTCAATCATCGGGATTCCACACTCAGCGGCGAATCTGAAACCGTAGTTGTCCGATTCACCGGCGATGAAAACGTCACACCCTTGTTCAATAAGGGCTTGCTGATATTCCACGTTGACGAAAAGAGTCATCCCACCCCAAGGGAGCCCAACTCGGGAAACAATCCTGTTCATATCGCCGGCATCGGCGACTCGAAGATGCGCCATTCCTATGCGTTCTTTAACCTTGCTGACTAACTCATGCAGAGCACATGCCGGTATCTCATAAACTTTGACGAATTCTTCGGCAAAGACCGGTGCTCCAAGTTTCAGCACTTCGGCAAACGCATCAAAGATACAAATCTCATCCGCTGAACCATGAATGCGGAGAAGGCCGAGGTCATGTTGTTCCAGCAGAGAACGCCGCTGGCGGTTGATTTGCCATTTCTTCCAGTCTGGCGGAGGATTGGCGGACTGTATGACATTGTATGGGTAGTAAAGGCTCTCGTGTACGATCAACAGTTCGTGACCGCACTTTCCCGCTGCCTGAATGGTCTCCGGCGTAGCCATCCACGCCACGGACACACCAGCCAGTTCGCGGTTCGAATCCCCATGTTGAACACCTTCGTCACCATTAAGTTTGTGCCCTGTCAATGCCTCAACATGCTGGATAATATCACTGATTGTTGTCATTTAGCCTCTCTCAGAACAATTATTATACCTGTTCGTAAAATAATGTTTTGTTAATAATTTCAAAGATAGCAGTAGTCATCTTCGATGTTTGCTTGTAAAAAAACCTTGCCAATTAAAACAAAGTTCTGCAATTTTTACAATATTTTTATTCAACTTCAGGAAGATATTTCCAGTATCGACGGGGCATGAATTGGGCTTGAAGTTTAGGGTTGATTCTGTTTGTGATTGTAATGCTTTTATAAAATGTCTGCCATAATTGCTGTATATCTTTTTCGGCATCTGATATTTTTTCATCTTTCATATAATCAGCTGCTTTTTTGTTATAAAGAATTTGTTTGTCCCAAGTCACAATGATTTGGCGCGATATATCATGTAGAATCCACTTTTGATCAGCAAATCGAGCCGTAAAGTGGGGAATTAACGCAACAATAATATTATTATCCGGTTCAAATGGTGCCCAGTATTTGCCCGATTCAAGTTCCTGAAATCTTATAAGTCCTTTAAATCTGTGAATCTCTTTTGTAACTTTATAGCATCGGTCGTGAATACTTCTCACAATTGGATTTGCCTGCATTCGCATTGTATTGTTTTCGTGCTTTCTCAGAAGCAGACAATATTTGAGCAATGTATCTTCATAGCCAATGCAATCACTCATCAAAATGTATATGAGCATTCTTACTGAATATTCATCAGATATCTCCTTTAGCCAATCGAGAAAGACTTCACTTCGTTCTTCATCTGTATCAACAATATGTGTATGTTCCGCAAAATTTAAAGTTACTGAATTTGCTGTTTGAAACGTGGGCATTTCTCCGCGTTTAATGGCATCAGCAAGCGTACATAGCATTCCTGCGTTTGTGCCGTCATATTGATATGTTTTTTTATACAGATTTTTCATTGTTATCGTTGGGCGGACACATAGGTCAGTCCTTACAAGAGGGCGAGATGCTTCCCCCTACATGAAACTCACAAAAGCGAGTGTTTTTTTATATTTTCAGCAGAAGCTGTGTATCTTCAACTGATTTTTTAGGTTTAAGAGTCATTGCAATCATTTGTGGGCTTGTCCTTAAATTATCCAGAATATGCCCGCGACAAGTAATGAAGAATCTTGCTCTTTTCATAACTATGCCCATTTTTTTAAGGTGAGAAAAGTCAAGCGATGTATGCCGTCTCGCCATGACAATTCTTTTGGCTCCTTGAACTCCTATTCCTGGTACTCTTAGTAGCCATTCGTATGATGCTGTGTTTGCCTCAATTGGAAATTGGTGATAGTTTCTCAGTGCCCATGCTGTTTTGGGATCAAAATCAACATCCAGATTTGGTGCGGTAACAGGGAGTATTTCATCGGCCTTAAAATTGTAAAATCTCAAAAGCCAATCTGCTTGATAAAGACGATGTTCTCTTAGTAGGGGAGTTATAATTTGTGGTTCTGGTAGACGAACATCTTCATTAATAGGAATATACGCAGAGTAGTAAACTCGTTTTAGTGCAAATTTATCATATAATCCTGATGAAAGAGTAACTATTTGTCGGTCACTCTCGGGCGATGCACCAATAATCATTTGTGTGCTATGCCCAGCTGGTGCAAATGTTGGAGCCTTTCTGTGCTTCTTACGTTCTTCTTTGTTCTCCAGATAATTCTTTCCGATATACGACATAGAACCAAATATATCTTCTTTGTTCTTGTCTGGAGCTAATTTATTCAGAGAGACATTTGATGGCAGCTCAATATTAACACTTAAACGATCTGCATATCTTCCAGCTTCTTCAACAAGTTCGTCTGATGCTCCGGGAATTGATTTCAGATGAATGTAACCACCAAACCCTTTCTCTCTGCGAAGTTTTTTGGCAACCTCCATCATTCGGCGCATTGTATCATCCGGAGATAGAAAAACAGCGGAACTTAAGAAAAGTCCCTCAATGTAATTTCTTTTGTAGAAGTCAGTGGTGATTTTAACAATTTCGTCAACGGTGAATGTTGCTCGCCTGATATCATTTGAACGGCGGTTTAGACAGTACACGCAATCGAACATGCATACATTAGATAACAGAATTTTAAGCAAAGAAATACATCGACCATCAGGTGTCCAACTATGGCATATGCCACTGCTGGATGTGTTGCCGTGTTTTCCTTGGCGTGAGCTTCCGGATGACGAGCATGACGCATCATATTTGGCTGCATCTGATAATATATCTAGTTTTTCTTTGATGTTCATTGTCTATTGACGTCCATTAAATAAGTTGATTTGATGATATCAGAAGTTAACGAAAAATCAAGAAAAATTATTGCTGATGAGCGGGGTATTTTATGTTTTGGGCGAATAGCCCTTCAGCCTTCGCTCTTCGAGTCTACGGCTCGACAGGCAGTCACGCTGCACGTGCCAGCTCCCCTAATTTAGGGGAGTAACTGGGCGGACACATAGGTCAGCCCCTACAAGTTTGGCGGTCAACGGTATAGGACTCATGACTCATGATTGAAACAAACCGTAATAGATCTGTCGCACCGATGGCGGACGAAAATTCCAGCATTAACCATTGTTTGCTTACGCAGCATCTGCAATTTGTTATATATGAACATTCTGATTAGCTGGGAAGGGATATACAAACGGTTATAAATAACATGTTGGATTGTTGATAGCTGTTGAAGAAAGAGTATCACTTACGCCTCAAGTTTGAAAGCGTGAGGAGGCGTAAGTGAAAGTTTTTATAGATTTGTCTTAAGGAACGTCTCGACTCCAAGCACGGACGTAGTCGACCTCCATTGTTGCAGGCAGGTTGGCATCGTCAATATTCCAGTTGTTGTCCCATCCGCCCATCTGAAGAGACAGAAGGATATATGATGCAACGCTACACACACGAGAATTAATATATTCCCAGGTCATAACGCCATCAACGTACATAGCAACTCGTCCAGGTTCCCAATGCATACCGTAGACATGGTAGCCGTCGCTCGTTGGTGTCAACGTCAACTTAGAAGAGCCGACCGACTGATGCTGTGAACCGTAACCATCCCAGTGCAGAGCGTGCTGTGTCTTATTGTCCCCCCAAATGCCTAATGACTCCATGATGTCCATTTCCATGCCGCCACTGAATGTTGAAGAGGTATCTCCCCATGAGTCTTTAACGAGCATAGTGGAATCACTGCCGAAATTGTCGTTAGCATAAGAGCCAGCCCGAACATACGCATCGTCGTCAGGGAGCAGCTCTACTCCATCGATAACAAGGCGAGGACGATAAGATGCAGTCGTATTTTCCTTGCTAGCAAGAGTCAAAGTTTTTTCGAGCATATAGATGTCAGCTATTGCAAAGCCGGCATTTTTGCCATCTTCCAACTGAAGACTCACGTAAGGCCAAACATCGATAACAAGTTCCTCGCCAGCAACTGGAGAGAAAATTTCACTAAGCCACTCAGGTGCATAGGCTGGCTTATTATTCCATGTAACAGTATCTTCGTCCCAACTGTCAGACAACAAACGATACACGTGGAAAACGCCATTGGCTGTTGCACTGGTCACTTTCAGTTTAAGTTGAGCCGATGAAATTGGCTGTGATATGCCACTGAGATCGAAGCGAATTAAACTTTCGCGTTGACCTTCAACCCAACCGTAGTATCCACGATCCGGCATGGTCCAAAATGCAGGCCACACACCAGTAACAGCGTCATACCTGATTCTAGTTTCAAAATAGCCGTACTTCTGACGGAATTGCTGGAAGGTACTGATTTCGCCACTGGCATAGCTATACGAACTGCTTCCGAAGTCTACCGAGCGTTTCTCAGCAATAACATTAACTTTGCCGTTTTCAACGATGATGTTATCGGGTGAATTGCCCGCGCTGCCAGCGATGCCAAGCCAATGTCCACCCACACGCCAGTTATTAGGGTCTAGATAGCCACCATCAAAATTATCTTCAAAGGTCATAGTCCAATTACCCGACTCCGGCGGATCGGATACCGGTACCACACTGCTGACGGATACTTGCACGTATCCACCGCCGATGTCTGTCACATCTAACCCGTTGCCCACGTCATCAATGATTTTCGTACCAATTAGTGCCGTAGCCGCACTCGGGCTCGTCTGCAACTGGAGATAAGAATCGACACTTTTAATGTATACCGCGCCACCATTAACATATGGTGTAGAGCCGCTGATTTTAAGTGTTCCTTCGTTAATATACATCTTAAGCGTGG
>JAQICX010000190.1 GCA_027858345.1 Kiritimatiellia bacterium
GCCAACAAGCTATCTCGTTCCTGCATTGGAAGATTTAATAGGTATTGCTTTACTTTATCTTTAGTGATTTCCATATTGCTAAGATATAAAATAATAGCTAATTTAAACTACAGCCCAAACAATTTGTAACGAGCTTATATGGCGAAGTCGAGAGCATGCGAATGTGTGTAAACAGCAATTCAAAAGTGCCAATTTAAAAAAAAGAGTTCCATATTTCGGTTTTGGAAAAACAAGGAAACATGGAGCAAAAAAACAGTTTATAAAGATATAAATAGAAAATAGATTAAAGGGCTAAAATAATCAATAATTTTTAGAAAAACGAGCTGGGGAGCTTGAGAACATGAGAGCGGGCGATGAAAAAGCGATGACACGCAGGAAATGCGTAGTTGCGGTGGGGCGAAGACGCGTAAATGCGGGAAAAGTCGGTTTTCAGCAAGCCCATATGAAATATGCAAATGAATTTAACGCGCAGAAGAACAGCCACGAATGCACGAATAAAAAAACATTTGAGTTTTCATTCGTGGCTGTTTTAACATTAACGTGCGAGAAACTCCCCATTTTCCTAATTTTAGCCGTTTTAAAGCCATAAAAATAGTAAAGATGACCCAACAATCACCCCTACTTTAGTGATTTTATTTCTAACACTTATTGATTTCCAGTGTTTTAAGGGCTCGAAATTACTCTACCAACTTTTTTGAAGTGTTACCAGATTACAGTATAGAGAGCGAGAGCGGGTACAGAGACAAAACTAAAAACTACTATTCCACCAACTTTTTTGAAGGATTACCATTGACATTATCTAAAACAACAATTTCTGAATAATAAGTATTGTATTGATTTATCTCATTTGCTAGAAAAAATTGCACATTAAAATAAAAATGTCCACTTTTTTGTAGCTTCTGCTTATAGGTTGCTTCGCCATGATTACTAATTGTTATTTCCCCAGAATCAAATAGGCTTTTAATTTTTGTCTCGGAGATTTTTACGTTAAGCTTATTCTTTTCATTTATTGGTCCATAAATTTTTATTTTTGCAATGAAATTTTCCCCTGCGTTTAGTGTGTCTATCTTTGGTTTTATTTCACAATATCTATATTCCTCAAGAAGGTTGTTGTTTTCAGAATATTTTTTAAAATACTTTGTTCCACCATTTACAAAATATGTATCTAATTCTATTTTCCCATTTGGATAATAAAACTTTGAATAGCCGTGTTCAATTCCATTTTTAAATTCCACTTCCTTCTCTAGTGTTCCATCAGGATAAAACCAGCGACATATACTATCTTGCTTATCATTATTAAAATATGCTTCTATAATTAATTTTCCACTTTTGGAATACTCTTTATGAAAACCATTATTTTTATCATCTTTATATTGCGCCTCCCAATTTAAATTGCCATTTTCATAAAAGACTCGACGTATTCCATTTAACTTCCCATCAAAATATTTAGCTTCCTCTTTAATTACTCCTGTTTTGTAGTATTCATAATAATCTCCATGAAGCCTCCCATTTTTTGTTTGATATTTTTCTTTTAACTCTCCTGATGCATAAAACACTCTTTCAGTTTTAATATTATTGCATGAAAATAAAAGAAACACTGTTAATAAGCTATACAAAAGATTTTTCATATTTACCAAAACACAATGCATATTACACGCTTTTTAATTATCAATAGGGTATTTTACAGTTGTAATTACTACAGAGCCATTCTCTTTAACAACAGTTCTCGTTAATGAAATTGAGTCGGGCACTTGTATTCCTTCCTCGCTATTTATAGATTCTAAAACTGCTTTGTCTTTTTTGTTATCATTCTGTTCCTGATTAGGATTACCTTCCTGCGAATCTTGTCCTTTGTTTTTTAATTCCTCAGTTATCCCCTCTACAATGTTATCTATTGAATTTTCTTTTCTACCAGCTAATCCTCTTAGTACAGGTGCCACTAACTCTTGAAATTCTGTTAAATTAAAAGTGCCTTTAACATTACTAAGATCAGTTTTTGGCCCTACAGTCCAACCATCATCTCTTGCACCTTCCGCCCACACATGAACCCCTTTGGGATTTTTATTTTTAAAATATCTTGATTTGTATCGCTTAAGATCATAAGATGTTATTGTTGGGCTGATAACAGTTCTTTCAACTTCATTATTCTCATCAAGGAAGTAATTGACATGGGTTTCAGTGGTTTTTACTTGACTGTCATCAATAATTCTAATTGTCATTTTTCGCCCATCATTAAAATTAATATGAGCATAAAATACCTTTTCCAAACCTTCCAACTCCCTATAGGCAATTACAGAATTCTCACTAAACGCATACGGGCTATTATGAGGATATTTTGCTGTCAACGGGTCAATGGATAAGAACCGTCCAATCCGTGCATCATGAACACGATATTTAAACGCTAAGTGGCTGCCTTCTGTTCCTGTCCACTCGTTGTCCTTTTCCCTTCGACTTAGCTCAGGACAAGCCTGTCCTTGGAAGCCGAAACGGTAGGCCTGTGCTTGCAAAGCAAAAGCTGTTGTGGGCAGTGAGCTACTCATTACCTGCCCGTCCGGTAGGCGGGCTCCGCTCTCACTCTCAAATCTGTTTTTCCAGTATGTTGTGGATGTTACAATCACAGGGCTAAAATAATCAATAATTTTTAGAAAAACGAGCGGGAGAATGTGAGAGCTTGCGAGCGGGCGAAATTTCTTCTCAGCGTTTCGCTAAACGATGGCTTTACGTGGGAAAGTCGAGGTTTTGAGTTAAGAAATTTAACGCGCAGAAGAAAAGCCACGAAAATAGTAAAGACGTGCAAATGGTCACCCATACTTTGATCGTTTTATTTTTTGCGATTATTGATTTTCAATAATTTAAACATTGCATTTTACTTCACCAACTCGTTTGAAGCATTACCGGATATCAGTAAAGAGAGCGAGAGCGGGTACAGAGACAAAACTAAAAACTACTATTCCACCAACTTTTTTGAAGCATTACTACCTCGTTCAATAACTACTTTAATACCGGCTCTATTGTAATGTTTTAAAAGCAATAAAGTATATTCTAATTGAGCATCTGTTTTAAAGAATAACCTCAATGTCATATCTTCGTTGCTTTTTGAATGTAGCTGGAGATAATTATTTGTCCCATCTCCCCAAGCAAGAAATAAAGAGAACTCGTTAAACGCTTTGTTTTTCACAAAATTAATATAAGATAACTCCTCTACACTAAAATGAGAATGATCGTCTTCTATTGAAACAACATTAATACTATCTTTCTGTAGAACTAGCTCACCTATTTTTACTCTACCATTATAAAAGTGAAAAACCTGTAATCCTAAAAAGAATAGAACTAAACAAACTAAACCTAAGACTATAAAATCTATAATAAGAAGGGATAGACTCAATATGAAGAGCATCAATATCCCTATAATCACAAGTGAGTATCGTTTTTCTTTTTTGTTTGCAATTATTTCTATAGAAACAGTCTTGATATTCATAATTAATAATTAATCATCATCATTTTTCCCATTACTTTCCAAATCATTTTCTTTCTCATCATCTTCATTTTTGTCTGTAGAAGGAAATGTTAAGTTGGTTCCAATTGCACCTAGCATAAATTGAATTCCTTTATTAGCAACTTCCCCATTTACGAATGGAATAATATCAACAGGTAAAAAAAGCGTGTTTTTTATTGCTTCACCTCTACTAACTTTTTCACGATAGATGTTCTCACCTATAAACCAATTTCTTCCAACATTTACAGCTTTCACTAAAAAAGTTAATTCAGCTACCGTTCTACAAGCTACATTCGGGGTATGATATGTCCCATTTGCAATATCTTTATCAGTTTCGTTAAGAACAAATTCATCAGCTTTTTCTAAACCTTTTCCAACTTTGGTTTCAGCGAATTTCACACTGGGAATCCATGCATTTAAACTTTTATTTTCATAAACAAATTCCCCTTCATAAGCCCCCACTATGGGAGTGCCATCAACAGATGCTCCCTCTGACTTCTCGGAGCTAACGTAATTATGTCCTCCAGGTCTTATAGAAAAACCATATTCTCCAGTTTCCTCATCGTATTTGACATCTGAAACCTCACGATTTATATTTTTTCTATCAATTCGCTTAATAGCTTTCCTACGTTTTCTATGAGCCTTATTTTCACCCCATAAACCAGATGGATCAGCATACAATATTGGATTGCCATTAAAAGTTGAATAATTACTCTGAAATGGATATTTTCGGTATGCAGGATCAACATTCCACCTCCTTGCAATCCTTGTATCATACTCCCAAAAAGCAGCGGTGTAGTGGCTTCCCTCTTGTCCTGTGATTTCGGGGTCTTTTTCCCCTTCGACGCCGCTCAGGACAGGCATGCCGTTGAAGCCAAAACGGTAGGCCTGCGGTTGCTCTCCTGTTTCCAGAGGGAGTCCAAATGTCCAATATGAAGTGGATGTTACAATCACAGGGCTAAGTTAATTAATTATTTTTAGAAAAACGAGCGGGCAAGCATGAGAACAGCTTTCTCTTTTACTATCTTTCTTTTCAACCAAAAAAGAAAGAAACAAAGAAATTTCCGTCGATAGCCGGACAGGCTTCCGCTGCATTCTGCTTTTCTGTGGAACCT
>JAQICX010000200.1 GCA_027858345.1 Kiritimatiellia bacterium
TGGTAAATATTAATACTTTATTTTGCATACTAAAGTGCAAGGGTTTCAGCATATTTTGCCCAAAAAGCTTGCAGATGAACTATAATATAAAATTCATACAATTTATGAATCTTTAATGCAATATCACGCAACCTTTTACCTTGCATTAAACAGTAGCCCCTATGTACAACACAACTTTGAAAGTCTGACTTTGGAAAGTAACTATTGATAGTGTCTGGCACTCCTTGAAAACCATCAGCAACAAAGCAGAAAACATTAGAGACACCCCGTTGTTTGATGTTCATCATTACTTTTTTCCAACCATCTGTATTTTCTATTGGATTAGTCTAAACACCTAATACATCTCTAGTTAAGTATTCTCTGATTCCTATTGCAATATAAAAAGCTTCCTTCTCAACAGTATCTCTTTTACATTAACTTGCAGTGCATCATTTTATGAATAAAAGCTCCTCACTTGTTGTGAAGTAAGGAATTTTTTTTATTCATCCATAGCAAGCCATACGATCTGTTCCGGAGAAAGCACAACATCAAGAGAAGGTAGGTTCCCCACCATTTCACTTGGTGTTTCAGGTCCTATAAGTGCGAATGACGAAAATGGCTGACTCAACACCCATGCTGCAGCGATGTTAATTGGTGCACAGCCTTTTTCTTTCGCCAGCTGAACAGCACGCTCTTTAACCGCAAAGTTTCGTTTCGAATACCAAGATTTAACTAATGATTCATTCTCTAATTTATCAGGCCCACTGATGTCAGTAAAAAATCCTCGAGCAGTACTTGACCACGCCAAGTGAACAATTTTGTTTTCTTCCATCCATTTTCTAGATTTCTGATCTGAAACATGCAGGCAATCGTCCCATACTGGATTTACCATCTCTGCCAGAGCAAGATTGTTATTAAGTATTGTCAACCCCTGCTTACCATTCTCTGCGGCCCAAGAGTTGGCCTCTATAAAACGGTCTGTTGTCCAGTTCGATCCACCTAGAACTTTAATTCGTCCTTTGTCAACCTGTTCATTGAGAGCATCAATCCATTCAGAAACATGACATCCAATATTATCGCGATGCATAATAAAGATATCCATCATATCTGTATGAAATTCATTAAGCATTTTTTCAACCTGCATGTTTACATGTTTTGGATGAGCATATGGAGGATGGCTTCCCTTGCCAATTATCACAATATCATCACGAATTCCACGAGATTTCACCCAGTTGCCAAAAATTTCATCGCATGATCCATAGCATTGACCGGTATCAAATGTGTTACCACCCAGTTCAATCCATTTATCAAACATAATCTGTGCTTTTTCATAGCTTCCGTTTGAGGTAAGAGCTCCAAATATCAGCTTGCTGACTGGTTTATCAATTCCGGGAATTGTTCCAAATTTCATTTTGTTGTTTTGAGCTGATTTGACCGGACGATTTGCAATATTTACTTTCACTGGTTGAGGTAATTCATCATCAAACTTGAGATTAATCTGCCGTCTCCATTCATCAAGAACCTCCATATTACCTAAAGTATCTTTCCAACTCATTGCTTGAACCTGCTGTTCCGGTATAGCCTCTGCAACAGCATCTGCCTCAAGTCCGTAGAGTGTTATGTCGCTAGAACAATCGAATACAACTTCTTCTTTTCCTGATTGACGCAAGTATACTTTAGCATCTCCAACACCATCTCGACCATTTGGCATCCATGGGGTTCTAATGTAAATACAGCCCTGCGAGCCATTGATTGTAACATCATTACTCTGCGAAACTCTTACTCCCGTGGAAACTTGTGCGATAATGCCACCTTTAAACTTTAGAACAGCAGCAGCCCATTCATCAACGCCCGTTGCTTCTCCTATATTGCCAACTGCTTTAACTTCAACTGGATTATCAAATGGTTGCCCAACTGCTTCTCCAGCAATCATACGAGCCATTGAAACAGGATAACCGCCTACATCAAGAATTCCACCGCCAGCCAGACTTTTATTCTGCGTGCGTGACTGAGGATCGGGAGTCGCCCCACCTCCAAAAGAAAACGAGGCGGTAATCATTCGAACGTCTCCAATTGCTTTTTCACGAAGGAGCTCTCGAACCTTTGCAATCTGCGGATGACAGCGATACATGTATGCCTCCATAAGAGTCACCCTATTTGTCATAGCTGCTTCAACAACAGCTTCAGCCTGCCACCGGTTTACAGTTATTGGTTTTTCAACTATAATATGTTTTCCTGCTTCTGCAGCTTTTATTGCCCATTCAGGATGCATCGGATGAGGCGTTGCAATATATACCGCATCCACAGTCTTGTCTGCTAAAAGTGCTTCATAGCTACCATAACATGTTCCGCAATTCCATTTGCCTCCAAAATCATCTGCTTTCGCTTGAGTTCTACTTGCAACAGCTTGCAGCGTTCCTGTTCTTGAAGTTGTTAAACCAAATGCAAATGCTTGTGCAATTGATCCGGTACCTATAATTCCCCAACGTAACTTATTCGTCATTATTTAACTCCTACTTATTTTCTATGTTCTTTCAAAACTTCAATACTATCTTAAGACCAATACTTTAAATAAAATTCATATTATTCATAATATAATTCTAAAAAGTCATCACTGTTTTTAGGTTACAAAGCAACACAACAGTTTGACATTTACATTTTTTATTAAACCAAAGTCATTTTCATATACGGTTCTTAACTCTTTTCTTTATTCAACATTGAACGCTCATGGTTTTACAACCTCCAACCTTCCAGATATAGGAACGGTACAAATTATTGATGCATTTCCTGAGAAAGTTTCTATTTTCCGCCGGTTGCCACAGCAATCATAGATACAGATATGGCCTTTGTAATTTTCTATTCCACTAAGTACAATCTCGGTACTACCTGTTGCATTGACCACATGTGTGTATGTTTTTTGCTCCGAAGGTAATTGAGCCAATTGAGATGCATACAAAACAACCACCTCTTTTATTTCTGACGATGCTATTATGGTTGGATACATCGATTCTGGATGCTGAGGTTTTAACTCGCCGTCTAATAAAACATCACGATTTTCACGCCAGAATTTTAGATAATGGGTTAACATTTGTTTTTGACTAGCAGAAATAGCATCAAGTAATACTGAAATTTGTGGTACAGAAAATAGTACATTTAATATTTGTCTTGCAGCATTCTCTGCTGAATCGTCTTTATGCCACATAATCATATCTGCATGTGCTGCCGTTGTCCCGGCTAGCAGACGAATATCAATTGTACTCACGCGATTTGACAAAACATCTAAAGGACAATCACCTGCACGAAATAGATTTCCATATCGTCGCATCTTGGGACCAATATAACTTTGACGAAACTCAAGCATGATTTCAGGTTTTAGAGCTTTCAGCTTGTCGGCTACATCTGCCATCAACCTATCAGCGGCTTCATATACACAATCAAAATCTCTTCCAGGTGCCGTGCTGAGTATATCATCTTCCGGGTTGACAGTAAATGAGTCCACAAAGTCTAATTTGAATCCATCTAAATCCCACTGATCTAAAGCATCTACATAGGTTGAAATAAGATATTCACGAACTTCAGGATAGCGAGGATCGACTACAGCAAATTTGGGGTTCCAACTTTTCAACAGCATATTTTTGAATCTTTTATAGGCTTCACTGGTCTCACCAACAAATGGTACAGAGTACCATAGCATATATTTCATTCCTATTGCATGAATTCGCTTAACAGATTCTCCAATATCAGTTAGTCGTTCTGGCTTCCAATCTCCTGTAAAGGCATATCCCCTTTGAGCATCTAGCGTTTGCCAACCATCATCCACTATGACAGTGTCACAACCTATCTCTTTGGCAAGTTGACACTGTTTCTCTATGCTATTGCTTGACAATTCTTGATGAAAGCTATACCAAGTTGAATACATTGGCAGTCTGCCTGAATCACACACTTCCATTGGTTCATACCCATCTAAAGATTCCCACCATTGGCGTACATCAGATAGTGCTTGATAAAAAGGATGGCTGTTTGTGTCAACACGAAGTTCCACTTTAAAACTTTTGTCTGCCTGACGAAATCCTTCAAATGGAAAGACCTTACACTCAAACTCAGCGGTCTCTTCAATGACTCCTGCTTTCATACAAGTAGGATGAAGGGCATCATCAAGAGCAAATGTCAAGCGATTACTCCCGTCCACATCATACAGACAAATTACCGGTGCCTGCGATGTAACTTGACTGTGCAATCCTGCATCTCCCCAGCTTGGAGAAATCTTGTGTGAAACTCCTTTGTTTGGTCTCCATTGACACAGTGTATCTACTGCTGCCGTTCGCCATATTAACCCTATTGAAGGAGGGACAGAAGGTATTTCGGCCTCTAGACTAAGAGTTATATAAAAGACTCCATCTTCTTCTACAGAAGTCAATTTGCAAAAAAATGAACTGCAATCTCCACTGATCTCAACTGTTCCAAAAGGTAAATTAATTTGTTTCTTATTCATAGTTTCTCCAGAAATATTGTTTTAGATGATATTAAGATAGAAAGTTCAATTCTATTGTTACGATATAGAGCTTTTTTCAAAAGTCGGATTTCCGAGGTCTGCGGACCTCGGCTACAGACGTTGATCGCCCCGAAACACGTTGATTCAACGTTCACTCGCTGTAGCCGCTTCCAGCAGGGAGCGGACTTTTGAAAAAGCCTCTATAGTTCTTCACTATTATTGCGAGTAAGTTTGAAGAACCTATTTTGAGCTTACACATTTTTTTTATAAAGTGTCAATCCAACGAGCAATCTGCTTGTCTGTTTTATTCTTTAGGACATCTTTATAAAGTGACCATTGGATCTCTAACTCATGGTTAATTCTCTGTATTGGCGAGGTAAATTCCAGTTCCAGATATGGTGATAAATCTGAAGGATAACACGGTGTGGTATCCGGTGATGAACAAACCTGCACCTGATCCCCAGGCTTATATTTGTTAAGTTCAGTATTTGATAATACTTTTTGAACCATAACAACATCCTTATTTCTAACAGCTAAAAGATCCGCTTCAAAGCCTCCTTTATACCATCCTTGCCCATCTCGCTCCAGAAGCAAGACTCTACTATCACCAACTGTTTTGAACTTTGCCCACGGCATTGGATCGGAAAACCCATAAGCTCCCAACTTACCTTTCGGCAAAATTCTTGCATAAATTTTATCTCCAGCCGGAACTTGAGTAACTGTCCATATAGCAAAAGCTATATTTGCCTCTTTTTTTTGTTCATGAGATTGTACAAAACGTGTATTGACTGTAAGCTTTGTACCACTTTCAGATAGTACAATTGATCTAATAGCACTTACACCATATTCGGGAATAACATTTGATGTCAAAGACAGATAATTTGTACCTTTATTAGAAACAATATTAGCTTTCCAAGCATCTCCATCAAAAGGAGCAGGCCACATACGCTTCATGATTTTATTCCAATCATTCTGTGGCCACACCCAGACCTTATCTCCACCCCAGTTATCCCAACCACCAATGTTACTGCTGTACTCAACTGCCTGTCTATTAATCCACAGCTGATTGGTCTCACCTGTAAACCCATAAAACACAATACGGCCAATTTTTGGTGCAACAACAACATCAACAGTCCCATTGCTCATTTTATGGCATTCACCAAAAACTTTATCCTGAACTTTGATGATCTCAACAGAAGCATGAACATTAAAACATACACACAGTAAAATAACCATCAAAATTATTAAAGACTTTTTCATATTAAATTCCTTTTATCAATTTTCATCTTATCACTTTAAAAAATCCGTCAAGAGGTTTCACTCTTTTTCAGCCCCATTTTGTTATAAACAAACGGGATACAGAGTGTTTTTGTATTATCCCCACATTTTTCTTTAAATATCAGAACAACAGTTGTTAGCTTTTAGCTAAGACACTGCCCTTCACTCTTCGAGACTACGGTTCGACAAGACAGTCATGTGAGCCTGAAAGTCCCTCTTTTAGAGGATGTGGCGATCCAGCAACTACTTTGCTTTCTAAAAAAAAGCAAAGTAGTAGCTGGAGAGACGAAGGTGGATCCTCAACCTTAACTCTCAACTCGCAAACGCAGTGAACTTTATTCCCTATTCCCACTTACTACCTATCACTTAGCACGGCTCACGAAGTGAGCAAGGCCTTAGCGTGTCTAGCATAGTGTCCGTGAAGGTCATTGGAATATTGTTTAAAAACATTAATTGCAATACCTTTTGGGTCGCCGCATGCAAGTAATCCACGTGCCACAAGCAACTCTTTCAATTCATTGTTGCGTTCGGTGTTTTCGCACCGGTCTTTGGATGTATTTTCAACATTCATTGCAACATTGTTTTGTGAGCTTGGTTTTAGGTTTTTAAGAATTGAAGTCAGTTTCTCGGCTGCATCTGCATCAGGCTGTGCTTCAAAAGCCAGTGTTAAGGCTCTCAGATGAGAAAAGTCACTATCAGCAGATAATTCAACAAGTTTTTTGAGTAGAGTTGGTTTTGCACGTTTGCTTCCTGAACGACCTAATGCAATAAGTTTTGTATCAATATCACTGAGACTGAAACCAAACTGACTCATTCCGCGATAGTTCCATCCCTGATCCCACTCATGGTTGTCAAGATAGTTTGCCAATACTTCAGCACCCACCGAGTCTCTCATCAACCCCAATATGTGTGCATAACGAACTTTTTTGTCACTATCAGCTTCAACAAATGCTTGTTGAAGTAGGGGAAGACTACGATCCATGCTTCCAAAAAGAACAGCAAGACCAAGATAACTATCTGTGCCGTTTGCAACAGCATTTACAACAATCTCGTCTGATAGTGGAAATGAATCTTCGTGGTCAAGAACCTCTGGCTTTAGAATCTTCGTCTCAATTAAATGTTTCTGAAGTTCTTTAATATCAATTTCACGAAGACCACAATTCTTTTCAACACTCATTGCAGCCGCTCTTCCGGCGGCATATCCTTGATTTTGAACATCAGGCTGCATTCGAATAACTGGTAGTGCATCTCTGTGCGAGCATACACCTAGACCCGTTGACATAATGCCCTCAAGCCCAATTGGGAGCAGGCATCTGAATGGTACATGTGCCATAAGCTCATCACGATCTGGTGGTTTTGCCATAAATACTGGATGAATTGTAAAACCATGTGTATCAAAATTACTGCTAGCTGTTGTTATTGTGTCTGGAAATGTTCTGTTTGCCAGAAAATCCAGTGGATCCATGGAAATTTCACCAACTATTTGCTGACGTTGTCTAGAGTTGACATTTTGAGATACATCAAAACATTCAGCAAATTTGCCTCTTGCAACAGAGAATGCCCGACTGATGTCAACCACATCAGTGTCGTCAATGAAAGTGTAATCTGTATTTTGGTAGTACCATCCTGGATTATATGGAGAAAGTCCCGTTCCTTGAACTGCGATATGTTCCCTCTCGATGTTCACAACTGCACCACCAGCCGCAGCTACAACATCAGAATTACCTGTACTGTCAACCACACACTTTGCCTTTATCAGACCATATCCGTATGGAGTGGCAACAACAACACCACAAACTTTGTTGTTATTCACAGCTGCAGCTGGAATAAGAGAGTTAAACCAAATATCAGCACCTGCATCATCTGCAGAGCGCAAATACCACTGCTTTTTCCATTCGGTATTCCATGTTATTGAATCTGGTCCAAACTCAGGGTTTGCACCAAGATCGTATGTGCCGCTATCAATTTCATTTGAGAATCCACAGCGGTTGCCATGATAATAACCTGTAATTCGGCCCTCTGTGCTTACACCGCCAAGAGAAGATGTATATTCAAGTATAAGTGTTTTTGCTCCAGCTCGTCCAGCCGCAATGCCCGCAGGTGCTCCAGCTGTTCCTGCACCTACAATTACAACATCATATTCTCCAAGAATAGGCAACTTGTTCAAGTCCATCTTTACTGTTTCTTTATCAGTTGCTCTGAACCATGTATTTTTCTTAACAACATCAACGTCGTTAACAGCTGAACTATTCTGCTCAATCGTAACATTCTGTGCAACATCTTTAACTAAGCCAATAGAAAACTCACCCAGCTTCTGTCCCAATAACATGGCCGCACATGGATCTTCAAAAATCTGGATTGCATCTCCGGAAACATCAGCCATTTGACTTAAAACAAATAGCGATGATGAACCGCACTGCAGTGCCTTCAAATCAAAGTCTTCAACATTTGCATCATTTTGCTGCGCTTCAGAAATTAGCTTGTCATTAAGCCTAACCTTCAAGACGTCTGATGAAATTAGTTGACCAGGATACCATGAAGAAAGTCTAGCTTTAATATCAGCAGCACCAAAATCAGACGGCCCTGTTCCTGAAAACTCCTGTTTGATTTTCCATGAGTATGGAAGCAGGTCGCGTTGCTTTTCTCTGAAAAAAGAAGATTTACGTTCGCCGGGAATTCTGGCAACATCAGCCGACAGGTTGCCGGCAGCCATACGTGTACACAAATATTTTCTTGGTGTAAACTTCTCAAAAGTAGCTTCTTTTGCAAGTCTTGCAAATTGTGCTCGAGAAGTTGAATCAATAATTACACTGGCACGAATTGCTTGGAACCCCGAACGATTGGCAATAACAGCACCAGCTGGTTTGCCGTCTGCATCTCTAAGCATGGCTACAGGATAACTCATATACAGAATCTGAACATCTGATTCCAGCATTGGAGTTTCTAAAGCCAGCTTCACTGCCAGCGGAGAAGACAATGGCTCTTCAATTGATCTGGCTCTGAAAACGTCTGCTGCAAAAGGTGCTTCAACACCGCAGCTACCCCAGTTATGGTAATTCATTGTCGAGCAAACATCTTCCCCTGGATAAGTGAAAGATGATATGCAGGTGACTCTCTTTCCTGCCTTACGAGCTGTCAAAGCTGCCGAAACTGCTGCAGTTGTTGTTCCTAAAATAAGGATATCTGTATCTTCTAAAAATGGTATATTTGCTTTCATTCTGCTTCCTTGTTATGTAATTTCATTTTGTTCCTTGTTATGTAACTAGTTCTGTACTACAACCCTTCATGTTGCCATTTCGCTATGCTACATTGCTTTAGGCATGCTATAGCATTGAACAAATGAAACGCTGTAAAGATTTTATTCGAGGACGACGTTGGGCTTTAAAAAAAATCAAGTAATAGCAGGCCTATTGCGTATTTTTTTGAAAGATTCAACGGAAGCCGCA
>JAQICX010000227.1 GCA_027858345.1 Kiritimatiellia bacterium
GGCTTCCGTTGAATCTTTCAAAAAGATACGCAATAGGCCTGCTATTACTTGATTTTTTTTTAAGCCCAACGTCGTCCTCGAATAAAATCTTTACAGCGTTTCATTTGTTCAATGCTCTAGCTTGGGAGGAGCTTTTGCGGACAATGTTGACCTCCTGCACACTTGCATGTGCTACCTTGCGTAAAGCGTCTCATAAAATATGCGGGGTAGTTAGTCGAATAAATATAAATGACCCAAAAAAAACTAACGAAGAACCAATTTTTTTTGTTTTTGTCTTTGGAAAATTGAGGTTTTTCGTTTTTTTTTGAGAAAAAGGTGGACAGGTTTGCTGTTAGATGTTAGTCTTTGCGAAATTTTCAAACATAAAACATAAAACAGTGAAAGATAGAAAAACATGAAACATGAAGATATTTTGACAGTTGAAGAGGTTGCAAAGATTTTAAAAGTTTCAGAGAGAACGGTTTACGACTGGGCTAAGAGGGGTGATATTCCTTGCGGTAAGCTTGGGTCGACCTGGCGATTTAAGAGGGATGATGTTGCGAAGTGGGTTGACAGTAAGTTGAGTAAATCGAGTTCAGCTTCTGCAGAGGTAATGCAAATTAAGTCGGTTTTGTCAGAAGATAATGTTCTTTTTATTGATAGCGAGACTAAAGAAGAGGCTTTGTCGTTGTTGATTGAGAAGATTTCGGAAGGTTTGTCACCTAAGGATAAGCAGGAGATCACTGAGGGGATTTTTCATAGAGAGAAGTTGATGAGCACGGGGATTGGTCTTGGCATTGCTGTTCCGCATGTCAGGTTGTCCTCTTTGAATACGATCTCGATGGTTGCTGCGTTGCATAAAAAAGGCATTGAGAGCTATGGTTCCATAGATGGCAAGGGTGTTAATTTTCTTTTTATGATTGTTGCTGGTAAGGAGCAGCATTCTGAGCATATTAAGCTGTTATCTGCAATTAGTAGAACATTGAAAAATGAGGGTTTGAGAAAAGAGCTTTTTCGTGCTGAATCCACATCTGATTTTTATAACTTAATAACCGAGTAGAAAAGATGGAAAATACAGTATTCTCACATGGTTTGTTATTTATTCTCGGCATTGGCATTTTTCTTGGCTTAATTGGAGCATGGTTTTTCCAGAAGATTAAGTTTCCGCAGGTTGTTGGCTACATAGTAATGGGGTTGTTACTTGGTGATACAGGATTTAAGCTGATTACTTTAAATGATGTTGAGCTGCTGCAGCCTTTCAATGTTTTTGCATTGGGAATTATTGGTTTTCTTGTTGGAGGGGAGCTAAAGCTTAGTTCATTTAAAAAATATGGTAAGCAGTTTAGTGCCATATTATTTGGTGAGGGGCTTGGAGCGTTTTTTATTGTAGGCACCTTGGTTACGCTGATTTTGTTTGTTATATTCCATAATTTTGCAACAGCTCTTGCGGGTGGCATTGTTTTTGGAGCGATTGCATCTGCTACAGATCCGGCTTCTACGGTTGATGTTTTGTGGGAGTATAGGGCTCGCGGGGTTTTGACAACATCTATTACGGCAATTGTTGCTCTTGATGATGCTCTTGCAATGGCTCTGTATGGTCTTGGAACAAGTGTTGCACAAATTTTATCCTCTTCAGATGTTTCCATTGGAGCACAATGTTCGAGGGTTGGTATAGGGCTTTTAGGTGCTATTGTTGTTGGTGTTCTTTTTGCAATTATTCTGAATTTTGTTTTGAGATGGATATATGATAAGGAGAAGACACTTGGTATTGCATTAGGTGTGATACTTTTGATGATTGCCCTTGCCGGCAGCCTTAAGATGGACGTGATACTTGCTTCGATGACGTTGGGTTTTGCCGTGAGCAACATATCGCCAAAGCGTAGTGAGAAGCTGTTTTCATTGATGCGTGGTTTTTCGACACCAATTTATGTTCTATTTTTTGTTCTTGTTGGTGCGCGTTTGAGTCTTGGTGAGATGCCCGCCTGGTTATGGATTGTTGTTGGAGTTTATGTTGTTGGTCGTTCGGTTGGCAAGTTTTTTGGTGCGATGTTTGGAGCCAGGGTTTCCAAGGCACCCGTTGTTGTGCAGAAGTATCTTGGTTTAGGTCTTTTTGCTCAAGGGGGAGTTGCTGTTGGTCTGTCGATTATGGCAGGTCATCATCTGCAAGGAGTATATCTTGATAAACTGCCACTTGGAGATGCCATAATTTTTGGTGTCACGGCTACGACTCTGATTGTTCAGTTAATTGGTCCTGCTACAGTAAAGCTTGCGATTAAGCTTGCTGGAGAGATGCACAAGAATATTACGGCTGAAGACGTTATTGCTTCCTGGAAGGTTGTAGACGTTGTTGATTCTCAGGTTGTATCTATTCCAGAGAGTACGCCGCTGCATGAGGCAATTAAGGTTTTTTCTGAGCATAGGCATCTTGTTTTTCCTGTTACAAATTCAGAAAATCAATTTATTGGTATTTTGTCCATAAAGGGTTTGAAGGATGTTTTAATGGATCAGGCTTCTTGGCAGTGGCTTTTGGTGTCAGATGTTGTTGAGCCTACAAAGTCCATTTCGTATCCTAGCGAAAATCTGAAACCTGTTATTCGAAAAATGGAGAGCCTGAATCTTGAAGAATTACCTGTTCTTAGATCCAAGAGTGATAAAATGCCAATTGGTGTTATCACTTTGAATGATATCAGGACTAAGGTTGCGGAAGAGTTACTTAGGTTAGAGGCCGATCTTGATGTTGATGATGGTGCCGAGGTTACTGTTAAGGTTTAGATGATAGCCAACCGAAAAATTGAGGTTAAATAAATATGGCTTGACATTTTTTGTGGAAAGGTGTAGATTTCTACACCTGTATTTAATAATTTTTTGGAATGGATTTTGTATGACTAGAGCATTGATCAACTGAAATGTTATAGCTGGGAGAAGATGTGAAGACAGAAAAGATTGTTCGCTGGGGAATGATTGGTTGTGGTAGCGTTGCAGAGACAAAGAGTGCTCCAGCTTATCAAATGGTTGCTGGTTTTGAATTAGTCGCTGTAATGTGTCGACATATTGAGAGGGCAAAAGATTATGCTCTTCGGCATAATGTTGCTAAGTTTTATGATGATGCTTTTGAGTTGATTGCGGACAATGATGTTGATGCTGTTTATATTGCAACTCCACCTGATAGTCATTTGGAGTATGGTTTAATGGTTGCCGCAGCAGGTAAAATTTGTTGTGTTGAAAAACCTATGGCTGTTTGTTATGATGATGCTTTAAAAATTTATAGAGCATTTGAGGATAATGGGTTAAAACTTTTTGTTGCTTATTATCGCAGGAGTCTTCCGAGGTTTCAGCATGTAAAGAGCTGGTTGGGTGCAGGTGCAATTGGTGATATACGGCATGTGAGTTGGAGTTTTTCAAGGAAGGCTTCGGAACTTGATTTGTCGGGCGAATATAATTGGCGGACGGATGAGAAGATTGCACCAGGGGGATATTTTGATGATTTGGCAAGTCATGGACTTGATTTGATTGTATACTTTCTGGGCAAGATGAAACAGGTTTCTGGTTTTGGTGAGAATCAGGCAGGGTTATATGCGGCAAAAGATGCTGTTGTTGCTAGTTGGGTTCATGATAGCGGCGTGACTGGAACCGGATATTGGAACTTTAATTGTGAGATTCATCAAGATTCTCTTGAGATTTTTGGAGATAGAGGAAAGATACAGTTGTCAGTTTTTGGTAATGACTGTTTTGTGTTGACTAGTGGAGATAAGAGGAAAAAAGTTTGTATTGACAATCCTGTTCCTGTTCAATTACCTTTTGTTGAGATGATAAGAGACGATTTGTATGGTGTTAGCATGCATGTTTCAACAGGATGCAGTGGGTGTTATACTTCGTGGGTGCTTAGTGAAATTCTGAATTAGGAAGAATTTAATAGAATTGTAAATTTATGAATAGTAAAACCTTAATTTTAATTGTTGATGATAATCAGAACAATGTTCAGGTTCTTGGCAGTTTGCTGGTTCGCGAGGGTTATAAACTTGCGTGTGCCAGTAGCGGCAAAGATGCTTTGGAATATTTGTCCAGAAAGCGACCAAATCTGATTCTTCTTGATATATCTATGCCTGTTATGAATGGTTTTGAGGTTTGTAAAATTATCAAGGCTAATCCAATAATTGCTGATATTCCAATAATATTTATTAGTGCACTTGATTCTACGGAAGAAAAAGTTCGTGCGTTTGAATTAGGTGGTGCGGATTACGTTACAAAGCCTTTCCAACCTTTAGAGCTTTTGGCTAGAGTTCAAACTCATGTAAAGATTTCTCAGTTAAACGATGAGGTGTGTGAGCAAAACAGGGAATTAAGAACTCAGCTGGCTTTTCAATCATGTGTTAGTCAAGGGCTTAAAACATTGTTGGATGATGGGTTGAATCACGAGCAGATTCTTAAGAATATATGCTCAATTGTGCAGGAGTCTTTTGAGTTTAACGTTGTTTCTATTCTTGGTTGCGAAGACAAAGGAGGGCAGTTTGTGAGTTTGGAATCTTTGGCTCTGGCAACATCAGTAGAGACTAAGGTTGTTAACTTGCCTCTTGAAATTTCAGATGGAGACATTATCAACAGGCTGGAAGTTGCCGAAACCATTGTTTTAAAAAATCCAGATCATGAATCGAATATCTTGTCAGCCAATATTGGCTGTATGGAGACGATTGTTTTAATACCGATTTTTCTTTTAGAGAACTCTTTGTGGGGGGCGTTATTGGTTGCAAAAGAGAGTATGATTTTTGATGTTGATTCGGTCAAAAAGGATTTGCAAATCATTGGCGTTAGTCTTATTCAGATGTACCTTATACGCAGGACTAACGAAGAGCAGTTGTTTCAATCTCGCAAGATGCAGGCAGTTGGGCGTTTAGCAGGAGGCATAGCACACGATTTGAATAATATGCTGCAAGGTGTTATAGGATACGGAGATATGTTGATGACTCCGCATATTAGCAGAGCAGACATAAATGTGTATGTAAAAGAGATATTAGCTAATGCTGAGAGTTCTGCAAAGCTTGTTAAACAACTATTACGATTTGCTCAAAAAGATGTTAATATTCTGCAGGATGTGAATGTAAATAAGTTATTCAGAGAGAGTTTGGCAGCTATCCAGAAGAAAGTGGGTTCCGGAATTGAGGTTAATCTTAATTTGTCAGATTTGGAATTTATTATAAGTGCGGATCCTGCTCAGATTAGACATATATTGCTTAATCTAACAGAAAATGCAGCCTATGCAATAGGCGAATCAGGGCGAATTGATTTGTCTATAAAGGCAATAGATATTTTAGACAATCAATATAATTTGTTCAATGACCTTGTTAAGGGAAAATATGTTGAGATAACTTTTTCGGACAATGGTTGCGGAGTTGATCCTGAAGATCAGGAGCATGTTTTTGAGCCTTTCTACACCAGCAAAGAGGTTGGAGAAGGTGTAGGTATGGGGCTTGCAACAGTGTTTTCCATTGTGAAGCAACACAAAGGAGAGATCAAGTTATATAGCGAGAAAAATGTTGGAACAACATTTAAGATATATTTTCCAATTATTGAGGTATATGAGAGTAAGTCTATTGAACCGGACCAATCTTTTACGAAGGAGAAAACCATTTTAATTGTTGAGGACAATGAGTCAATCAACAAGCTTGCACAACTCATTTTGATAGATGCAGGTTATGATGTTTTGTCTGCTCTCTCAGGAGAAGAGGCCATTGACATTTTCAATGAGAATAAGGATTTGATAGACTTGCTGTTGATTGATGTTGTTACGCCAGAGTTCTCCGGTCCTGAAGTTTGTCAGCAGGTTTCAGAAATCAAATCGGTTTCGGTTGTTTTTTGCAGTGGGTATGAAAAGGATTATCTTGAGTCCACATATGATTTTGAGATACCAGGTGCCATATTGAAAAAGCCTTATACCGAGAAAGACCTGCTTGAAAAAGTAAAAGAAGCGTTGGGAGAATAGTGTGTCTAAAAGAATCATGCTTATTGATGCATATAATGTTATTCATCAGATTCCAGAGCTTCAGAAGTTACTTGATGTGTCTTTAGAAAGAGCACGTCATGCACTGCTGCAAAGATGTTCTTTGTGGTTGCAGCATCGCCGGGATATAACTGATTTCTGGGTTGTTTTTGATGGCAAGACAGAGTTTGCCCATCAAAACGCTCATGTTCAAACCTCTGGTATCCGTGCCATCTTTACAAACACTAATCAGACTGCTGATGAGAAAATTATAGAAATAATTAGGTATGGGTCGTATACTCCTGCACAATATACAGTTGTTTCTAATGACAACTTTGTAATCAATAACTCTAAGTCTCTTGGGTCCAAGGTTATATCTGTTCAAGAATTTCAACAAGATGCTCGCCGTAAGACAGTTTCAGGTTCTCAAGATAAAGACTCCGTTGATGAAAAAAGCATTTCTCAGAAAGATGTGAAAGATATAAACAATTGGTTGAGTCAGGAGTTGGGGTTATAAAGTTGTGCTTTGCCGGCAAAAGTTATGTGAAAAACACAAAAAAAGGAAGATCCAATATCCAACAG
>JAQICX010000248.1 GCA_027858345.1 Kiritimatiellia bacterium
GGTCAATTAGTTGTGCTTGAATCAATTTAAATTTTCAGGAAAATTGGGGCAAAAACCAAATAATCACTTTTAAGTGGAATAAAAATGAGTTGTTGATGAAAATTAGTAAAAAAAAGGTGGTTTGAGTGATATTTTTATTGAAAAACAGGGTCAAAATATGATAAGTGTTTAATACTTTTGGGTAGATAGTGTCAAAATTTATTAGGAAACAGGGAACGATTTATGATTAAGAGATACATTTTTAGTTTGTTTTTAGGAATATTTGTTATGTTTTGTAATGCCGAAGAAATTTCATTGCAGGATATGCTGAAGTCTTTTGAAGCAGACAAGGTTAAGGTGGATAAAGAGGTTGCTGATTCTAGAAAGAATATTGATGATCTTAAAACTAAAAATAGCGACTTAAGAAAAAGTTTTCTGGATAACAAACGAAATTTACAACCTGATACGTTTAAATTTGAGGATGAGGAGAATGCAAAGAAGGTTGCAGACTTGAAGGTAGTACTGAAGAAGCTTGATGAGGAAAGAGCCAAAGTTGTTAATGAAATTAAGGTTTTGATGGATAGTGATAGCGGTTATAAGAAACTGAATGATGAGTCAAATAAGCAGCTAGAAGAAATAAAAGCGATGAGAGAATTGCAGAGTAAGGCAAATGTAAGTTTTACAGCAGCTTTAAAAGAACAGCACGATGTTGATGGTAAAATTTCAGATATTAAGAAACAGCTTGAGGCAGATAAAAAAATAGAAAAAGATGGAGATGAAAAATAATGAGATATTTTAGATTTAGAATTTTTGTATTAATTTGTATTTGTACTGCAGTCAGTAGCGGTTTTTCAAAAGAACAGCTTGTTGATGTTGTTAACACTGCAAATCTTATTAAATTGACATACAATTTTGCGGATCCAGAAGTAAAGACAGAAAATGGTGTCTCTTCTATTTTAATCAACGGACTGGAAAGTATCGGCGAGCCGGGTAATCCATTGCTGCCGGTATATCCATCACAGATTGTTCTTCCTCAGGGTGCGAGCGTGAAGAGTTTCACTGTTGAGGGGAAGTCAATTGACTTAGACGGAAGCTATTTGATTGATCATGCTGAGTTTGCACAACCACTTTCAGCATTTGATAAGAATCTTGTAACACCTCAAAATACAAAAATTTATGATTTAAAGAGTGCATATCCATCACAGCTCGGTTACGCAATTAATGTCGGCAAAAAATTTGGATATTCTGTTTTGCCATTTAATTTAAATCCAGTTCGTTATATTCCTGCTGATGGTAAAGTTTCCTATTACAAAGAGCTGACTGTTTTAATTGAATTGTCGTATGACAAAAATGTAAATGCTGGAGCTTTGTCTGGGCAGCCTAGCGATGCACAGCTGAATGATATCTCTGCAATTGCTGATGCTATCTCTTCTATAAAAACATATACAGTTGCAACTAGTGTCAAAAAGAACAATGCGTTGACTTCCGCCAGCGTTGATTATGTAATTATTGTTCCAGATTCTTTTGATGATGTTTCCATTAACCGTTTGAAACAATATCATGAGTTGTACAATGGTTATTCGGTAACAAATATAACAGTTGAATGGATTAATTCTAATTATTCTGGCACGAAACCAAGTGGCGGAAGTGATTTGCAGACAAAAATTCGTGAATTTATTTATGATGCATACTACCAATGGGGAACAAGATTTGTAATGCTTGCGGGTGATGCATCGCTTATTCCGCCTAGATTGTTGCGTGCTGAAGTTAATTATGGAGCAGAAGTTGATGATATACCGGCCGATATGTATTTTGGATGTATTGAAGGTACATTTGATGCAAATGCAAATGGTATTTACGGTGAGCCGGATGATGATGTAGACCTTTATGCAGAGGTGTATGTTGGTAGAGCTGCGGTTGCGAGTTCTGTTCAATTTGATTGTATTGTTGACAAGATTGTTGTTTACGAGACAGATGACTATGATCCTTATTTGCGTGAAGTTCATATGCTTGGGGAGTATTTAGGATTTGGCGGTGTCTCAGATTATGCAAAGGGCATGATGGAGCAAATCAGAACTGGCGGGACTTTTGACGGCTACACAACAAAGGGATTTGAGGACAGTGCTTTTGCATCACAGTATGACTTAGATGTTAATTTATATGACGAAGATGCTACTTGGCCTGCTTCAAGTCTGATGACATTAATGAACAATGGTTCTCATCTGTTTAATCACCTTGGTCATGCGAGTCCACAGTATTCAATGAAGCTTTATAACTCTGATTTAACTGCACTTAACAATGATAAATATTTCTTTATATATTCACAAGGATGTATGGCTGGCTGGTTTGATAATTTGAATGCGGAGTGTTTTGCACAGCTGATTACCAGGTTGGATCATGGAGCCTTTGGTGTTGTTATGAATGCTCGTTATGGCTGGGGGTCAGGAAATTCTACTGATGGTCCTTCTGAGAGATTTGCAAGATGGTTTTGGAATTATGGTTTAGGCAATTATAATAAGGTGATAACCGCAGGTAAAATGCTTGAGCCAGGAGTTGCAAATCAACTATCGAAAGAAGTTTTGGCACCACAAATTAATAACAACTGTATGCGTTGGATTACATATGAATTAAACCTTTTTGGGGATGCCGCGGCACCGTTCAGATTTCAGGAAGTTAATTCTTCTTTTACCATGACAGAAACAATTGTTAACTCAACAAACAGTTTCGACCTTGGAGTTACAGATCCAAACCTTACTGCATCCAATCTGACAGTAACGGTTGAAAGTTATGCCAATTTTGTATCTTTGTCCGCCAGGGGAACACTTTTGGCAGCAGCTAGTGTTGATTTACCATTTGACGTTGTAAGTGAAACATTCAAGACCAATATAACATTGTCAGATATTTTGACACCACCACCAGTTGCCGGAAACACTATCGTATTTACATACGATGATGTTGAAAATCCTGTTGCTCCACAAAGTATATATTATGTAATGGAGATTGACAACACAGCACCGGTTGTCAGCGATATATCAGTTGATAATGTTACGGTTGATTCCGGTAGAATTAATTTTACGACAGATGAACCTGTGACAGGATTGATTTTGTATGGAACATCAGTGCCACCCGCAAGTTCAGAATTGGTTCTTTTTAATACGACCTATAATCCTTCAACAGGACTTATTGAAAATCATGTGACTTTATCCTCTCTGATGATGGAAAAAGTTTACTATTTTGCAGTCGTTGTTCAGGATGGTGCGGGGAATGTTACATCTGTTCCAGTTGATGTAAGCTCTACAGATCCCGATGATTATGGTAAGTTTGTTACGGCTGGTTTGCAGTATTCGCGCGAAAATTTTTATTTTATGAGTGATGGACCACTGGGGTGGACTCATGGTGGACTTAATGATAGTTGGGCATTTGGCAAAGTACTTGGTCTGGATGAATATGAGTGGTCATATGACGGTTGGCAGACAGGACTTAATGCTCCATACACTCGTCCATGTAATACTTGGTTGGCATCTCCGTTTATAACAGCAACAGACATTAAATATATTTTAGTTGCATATGAGCTTGACCTAGCCTCAGGTGCCGCAGTAATTGTTGAAGGATATGATGGTGGCGGATGGCAGGAACTTGGCACTCTTCCCCAATCAGATTTAACCGGATATGTGGTTAATATAAGTGCTTTGGATACATCCAAACCATTTAAGATCAGATTTAGATTGGTTTCTCAAACTGGGGTAACTTCTGCTAGAGGTTTGACAGTTCTTGCCGTTGATTTGATAAGAGAAATTAGCAATGGCGTGTATATAGAAGATGTAAATGTATTAGATACACTTGATTTAAGTCCAAACAATAATAATGATGGAGTTCTTGATGCAGGTGAAATTGCAAACATACAGGTCATATCTGTTAATTTGACACAAGGATTGGTTCCAAACGTCAAAGGAACTATTGATTTGCCAAGTCTTGATTTGTCGATAATAGGCAATAATACTGTATTATATGGGGATATGGATGTTGGTGACGTTAAAACAGGCACTGGTTATGTTAAAGTAGAGGCATCTACCAGTTATAATCCTGCAGCGGAAACATCTTATCTTCTACAGACAGCCTTGAGTGTCGGGACTATGAATTCCTGGGTAGACACTATGTATCTATATGTTGAAGGCAACGTTGCTGATATAACAGGAAAAGTTGTCGACAAAAATGGAACAGCGATTGGTGGGGCTACAGTTGACATTATATCAGAGAGTGGTATAACGGAGACAGCAACAACTCTTGGAGATGGAACATTTGCAAGTTCAAGATCTTATACGATTGGCGATAAAGTTTTAATTACAGCCGATGCAACAGCTTTCATGGAAACAGTATTTTCTGGTGAAGTAGAGCAAAGTAATTATGTGGAATT
>JAQICX010000091.1 GCA_027858345.1 Kiritimatiellia bacterium
GAAGATCTAACATCAACTAGGACTGGGACATGCCCCATTCCTTCAGCTTGTCGCTGCCAACAATCAGAAAAGGACTGCACTTCTCCATTGCGATGGACAGTTTTATCCGGTTGAATTGCAATACGTAACTTTTCTTTCATAGTGCCATCCCCCTAAATATCAATAACAACCAAAAGTAAAAAAACCTTTTATCCAAGCAGTATGAGCTTTGGTTTTCAAATGATGATGAATGTAAAAAAACGCAGCTTTAAATTCTTTCTTAGCAACTCTGTAGTAAATACCCATTAGAAAAGACTTCATCTGATTGCGACATAATTGAAAATATTGATCTTTTAATGCACGGGAGTTATTTAAAATGTCACAATAGTTATCAATATTTTGTATGATTTTAGTATTGGTATTTCCAGATGCAACTAACGGGTTATCTTCACTACCAATTACTGTGGGTTTTACACTATGGATTATTTTATAGAATCCATCTGCTTGCTCTTCCAGAAAAACTTCGAGATAAGCCCCTTGATTCACATATCCATCCCTATTCTTCGCATAAGAATTTTTTTTAAGAGGAAAAACAAAATTACCTAAAGAATATGCAATCAAGGTGTTCCCCCAATACTCTATTCCTTGTAATGTATGAGGGTGGTGCTGGATAATAATATTCGCGCCCATATCTGCAATTTGTCGCGACAGCTTTACCCTCCATGGAGCTGGACTGTTAGTAAATTCCAGATCAGCATGAATGCATACAATAACTATATCTGCTTTTTCATTGGCTTGAGATACAGCCTGAACTAATGTTTTTTTCTTTAGGGGTGCAATCCCCGCAGTATTATTTTCTGCAGCATAATGGGTTGCATCACAAACATTAATAATGGCAATTTTAAAACCATTCTTCTCCAAATAAAGCGGCAGAGTTGCCTCTTCAAGATTTCTTCCTGCCCCAACTGTATATTGCCCCTGTTGCTCTAAAAAGTTCTTAGTAAAAACCATAACATCATCGCCATAATCCTTGATGTGATTATTTGCAAGGCAGTAAATATCAAATTCAGCAGCATAAAGGCCGCCAGCAAAATCTGAAGGAAGTGCCATGCTATCAACCTTCAATCCGGGCGGTGTTATGCAAAACTCAAAGTTTGTGAAGGCTAGATCAACAGATTCATTACAGCTTCTGCAAAAATCGTAAGTTTTTTCCAAATATCCCGGTGTCTCATGCGCACGAGAAAGACAAAAATCACCGGTAAAACCAAATGTTATTTTTCTGTTCATGGGGCAACATTAAATTTATTTTTGAATATTTTTTGTAAAACGTAATCTTCGGGACCATCGCCTTTGGAAAAAAAGTACCATAAGAACAGTAAACTGACGCTATAGAGTGTTGCCCCAGACAGAATCTCAAGTAACAATCTAAATATCATTGGCATCTCAACCAACAAAACCTTTGTCATATGTAGCGGATAGAGACCAATAGTCATGATCCCTGTCGAAAGAATAAAGCGCCAGGTTAGCCCTACAAGTTGCATAAAAGGGAGAACACCTAATCTATTTTGAATGTACAATAGAATCGCCGTCCCCAGAAAACCAACAATCAAAACCCCCCAGACCATGCCCATAGTCCCAAAATAATACAAACAAAGACTTAGGATAACCACACGGAGTATAGTTTTAACAGCCCCAACTTTTGTTAAAACATCCGGACGATTGAAAGCTATTAGTGCTGATGAAGCTGTGGCATTGACTACCCGTACTAATCCGAAAAAAGCTAGAATTTGAATGAAAGGGATTGCATCTACCCACTTAGAACCTAAAATTACCATTGTTATTTGATCAGAC
This sequence comes from Kiritimatiellia bacterium, assembly GCA_027858345.1. Lineage (GTDB taxonomy): Bacteria > Verrucomicrobiota > Kiritimatiellia > JAQICX01 > JAQICX01 > JAQICX01. The sequence continues at coordinate 1,831 of JAQICX010000091.1, forward strand.
AGGAGACACACACCTGTTGCCGCAGGGATTGATACCATAAAAACAGTGCTCAGAATCCTGAGATACATTGCTGAGAATTGATTTATATCATGGCTTAATTTTGCTAATCCTGGCAAAGAGGCCCTAGCAGCAGGCATCGCAATTTCTGTCGAAGGGGTACCGGCCATCTCAAAAGCAATAGTATAAAGTCCAACATTAGCTGTAGTTGAGTAGCGACTCAAAAGAAAAGTATCTATTTTAGTTGAAACGGCCACCAACAGCTGATGGCCGAGTAACCACTTAGAAAAACCATACAATGATTTCCATTCCAAGAGAGAAATTTTGGGTCGATATTTTGATAACAAAAAACTTGCAAATATGGACATCAACAAGTCTGCAGCAACACCCGCAATAAGTGCCCAATAAGTTTCCCATGTAATAGCAACAGCCAGAGTCACTACAAAACTAGTTAATTTTCTATAAAGATTGTACTTAAAGTCGTAAGAAAAATTCATATCTTTACGAAAATCCACGACCCCAATGTTATAAAATCCACCAAATAAAGTTAGAACAGCATAGCAATAGATAATCGCTTCGAGACGTGGTTCATGCAGGTAAATTGATGCAGGAGAGGCAAGAGCAGCCAAAGCAATACCTATCAAAATACCGCGCAAGATATGCACTGTCCAAACAGTATTGTAGTGATCTTTTGTTGCTTCTTGATCACGAATTAAAGCTGACTCAAGACCAAGTTCAGTAATTGAATAAAGAAAACCTTGTATCATAGTAGCTTTAGCCACAAGACCAAAATCAGTCGGATCAAGTAGACGAGCAAGTATGATCATACTGATAATACCTAAAAATCTTAACGACATACGCATACCAGAGGTCCAGAGTGTGCCTATAAATATTTTTCTACCGATAGTTTTATTTTCTGATGGCATAAATGAAGAGGATCCTTGAGGTTTTTAGTGAGAGCATACTTTAAGGGTGTACTTATAGTGAATTAAACAAAGCATAAAACCAATAAATCAGTAAATTATTGCATAAAATATCCGGACGGTTAAATAGACCCAATGCGTCGCTTGGAAAGCTCAGCCAAAGGAATAACTTGGCAAAACAATTAATTCTGCAAAAAGCCCTATTCAAGTGTGTCCCTAAAAGAGGAAAACACACATATCCAAGTAAAAGTAATTCTAAAATCCTGTTTTATTCAAGAATCATAAGGTTATCCGCAGGTTGTGGCAAAACAGAGCCCATTTCATACTGAACAAATGCAATTTCTTCTGTATTTTCATACAACTGCCTGATCGCGAAATAAACAATATCAGCACCATCAATAGCTAAATCATAAGCCTCGCAATGCGCATACCTTTCCCAGTCACCTGTGATTGCGGGGCTCCCGCTGACATTTTTTGCGCTAGAATAATTAGCACTGTTTATGGGCGTAGTAGAATACCTAACTTCATACCTATTGACATACTCATCCCCGTCACCACGATCAACTGAGGCAAAATCAATTTCAAAATCATTCGCACCAAGGTGAGTAATAGCAACACTAGCAATTTTTGGCGGCATTGGTCTTGGATCATGATAGATGTCTATCTCATCTATCCAAACCGACCAGGGGTTATTTAATGAGTTAGCCGTAATCTTAAAATAAAAACGGGTCAAGCCTTCTATATAGTTATGATCAGGCATAGTTGGGTTATCCCCTGGATCTTCAGTTTTACTAACTTCGTGTTGGGGGTGCGTATCAATAATTACCTTAGTCCAATAGTTACCTGCCCCCCTAAAGTTCAACCAGTGATAAAAGTGCCTGCCCATATTTGAACTAATTCCATAAGTTCCGCTTGGGTCTCGACTGTAGGTTCCAAAATGCATATTATAATTTTCTGGTTCTCCAGAATGATGTATGGGACGTGAAAATGCATTTGATCATCATAGTACCGCCGAAGGTCTCCATTTCAGAATTAATGGGGCGCCTAAAAGGTCGTTCGGCGATACGTATTTTAAAGAACTATCCTACGTTGAGAAAGAAACGCTACTGGGGCAATCATTTTTGGGCGCCAGACTATTGCGTCGATACAGTCGGTCTTGATGCTGAGATGATCAGACGCTACGTGCGGTATCAAGAGCAGTACGAAAAGAAAGTGGAACAACAGCAACTTAAATTTCAACCCTGTGAACAGCGCTCTGGCAGGGCTCTTTGGGGCCTGCTGGCAACACCCCTTTGGGGAGCCCCGTCCTTTGGGCTGGAGTTTTTACATTCATAAAACCTCTATATTTTGAGGTCTGAACAAATCTTTTTGGTGATTTCAATAAACTTATAATTAAAAAAAACCACTCATGTCTTTTGTTGTGTTTTTTTCAGGGACAACTAACCTAGCAAGGTATGGTGCAAACTTATGTCATTTATTTACTATGCACATAAATGAATGACTGATGACCAAACCCACATTTGATTTAGGCGCCGAGCTACAGAAAGTGAAGATCAAAGCGTGGATTGTGCGCTTGCGAAACCCAACTAGTTTTTTAATGACCTATTAAGTCCAAAATCCCTAGAGAATTTTTCACCAACTCTTCTTCCCAACAAGTACGGCTTTAACCACCATTTTATCTTCTTTACCAAGTTATCACGCCATCTGTCACTGAGATTATCACCACTGCCGACAACATATACAATCAACTTGTCAGACATACGTGCAAAACGCACTTCAGGTGTATCATCAAAAAACTTATAGATACTCATATGCCTGTACCTCGTCCATGGTAGGAGATACTTAGATTCTAACTCTACAGATTCTGGAAAAAACAAATAGCGGCTACTAATGATGACTGTTGAACCACAATATTGATTAATATTACTGGTCGTTATATATCTATTACAGTATTTATATAAAAAATAACCACCATCTAATGTCATAAAATCGAAGGGCTCGTGTTGCCTTAAAACAGCAACAAAGTCAGAATGGATTAAATCATCAGAATCTAATTGAAATACATATTCAGGTTGATATTTAGCGAGACCTTTCATTCCTGCTATAATTTTTAAATTCTTATCATTGATCAGCACTTGTGGTGAGTAAATTCCTTTTTTTTGTGTAGGCTCATGAAAATCAACATCTTTAAATATTATACGGTCATCATTTATAGAATTGAAAAAGTTTGGTTTATCATGCCCAGCAACAACAACAACAAAATCTACATCTGATTGATTTTGCAACGATGAAATTGTAGCCTTTAAAGAACGACAGGTTACTTTCCAAGAACGTGATACAGATTTTGCCTTTAAAGGCACAACAACGCCGAGAAACATGCTAAATCCTTCAACTGCAGAGCTACAATGCCCCTAATTATTAATCATTCAAGAGCATAAACTAAACCAGACAAACATATATTCACTGAATTATTTCCAAGTTTACAACTGGCTGAATAATTGATTGCTGATTTGACAAATTAACAACATAATCTATTGTTCTGATATTAGGCAAAACGGCAGAGTCTCCAACCCAATCAAAGTTCCCAGAGGTATAATCACGACAACCTGAGTCGCTGCATGTCTGAATGGGATTTCCGTTCCCATCAAGGTTGCCAACATCCTTGAAAGCGAAATAAACAGTGTCTCCTGTATCTAGGGATGCTTCGTCTGATGGTTGAAGTCTGAAGGGTGCCCATACATTCCTGTAATACCTATTCGGCTTTCTGAATTGCCCAGGAGCCACCTCAGTTATCGTAAAACCACCAGAATATTCCTGGATATCTGCTAAAGTGGCACTAGACCAATTTGCGTTGGTAATAGGGCTAGACGAATATCTTAGTTCAACTGTCATACCCGATACTTCATCACGATACTTGTCATAAAGGCTTAACTCAAAATGACCGTCTGGGTAGTACCCGATGGCTGGGCTGTTCAAGGTTTCAAAGTTCTGGTCTGTTTCACCGCTTAAAGACCTAAATTCCATGTCGTCAATATAGTAATCTGAGGGTGTCGTTGTTGCGTCTATTGCAATGTACAGATGGCTAAACTGTTGAACATAATCCGCTGAAGCAAAAGTATTAAACGCACAACCCGTAACAGGGAAGTTATCACAAGAACCGTAGGAGTTATAGTGATTAGGGTGGTTATCAACTACAAAATGAACCCATCCTCCGCCGCTAATATATGCCCTATGATAATAGTGAGAGCTTGCACCTGATAAGTATGGCCCGATACTGATCGTCTGGTTTGGTATGCTACTTCCACTGTCAGCCGAGAGGGTATCAGCCAAGTAAAGATAAATAGATAGTTCATCTGCACCGGAAGCATTAGGAAAAATCTCTGAATGCGTCCCATCAGTGGTTGAAAAATAAATATATGGTTGCCCTAATACTTCCCCAGAGTTTGGATCGCCTGAATAATCAACAAAGTCCTGTTTACTGTAAATCACAGCACCAGACCCGTCCACAAAATCACTATTCTTGCCGCCTGTTATGCGGGCATGTAAACTGTTACCATCGTGTGAGAACGTGGAAGACATGTCTAAATAACCAAACGCCCCCCAACCGATATGGTCATTGTTTGCGGTATTTATAAAGCGATAAAATCTTTGGTAATTTCCTGTAGTTCCTATTTCTGCGGTAGAGGTCCAACTATCTGCCCCACTTGATCTTTCGGCATATGTGTAGTTTGGATTAGACGTATTTGCTGCACTGCTTGTAGATGATGCAACATCATCAAACTCAATTAGGGGGCCATCGGCGAGGGCAGAGCACGCTAAAGCAAAAAATATGATCATTATTGACACACTCTTAATGATCCCGGCCGATGTACGAATAATACTTTTCATTTATTGCCTCGCTTTCTTCTTCTTAATAAACTACACCGCCACAAGCAACGGGGTAGCAACAGCCCGCAACCTTTTCTAAATAACTCAGCGAACTAAGGGGGAATGCCCCCTTATGATTGTATCAAGTCCTTCCGTAAGTTTTCTTTAACCATAGCACATACACCATCTGCATTCCAAACCCAATTCAACCGGTGACGAACTTTTTTATGAGCATTGAAACCATAACGAGTGCGCATTGCTCTATTAGTTAACAATGCACGAAGTTTCTGTGACAACGAATCGCAAGAGCCATCCACAAATAACGCACCTTCCAAATCATCAGTGATAATATCCAAAAAATTTCCACTATCAGGCACAACCACAGATTTACTAAGCGCCATATATTCAATCACCTTCATTGGTGACGCATAAAATGTCGCCTTCGGGCTTACGGCAATATCAAACAGATTCACATATTTGGGGACATCTGCATACAGGACACGTCCTGTGATATTCACCTTATCTTCTAGTCCTAATATGCTAATCTGATCATCTAACTCTTTTCGTATCGGTCCATCCCCAACGATCAGCAACATTGTATCATGTTCAGTTGTTACAATTTGACTAAAAGCATTAATCAGCATTTCAAGACCATGCCAATGTCGCAAAACACCGGTAAAACCGATCACAGTAACATTATCTGCAATCCCTAACTGATGCGCTAATTGTTTATTTTTTTTATGTGGGAAAAATTTCTCTGTGTTCACTCCATTAGGCATCACGACAATATCGGAGTCATCCACACCTTGAGAAACCAAATATCCTTTCAATGGCGTAGATACGACAATTGTTTTATAGGCATTTGAACAGTCCCAACGCTCCATCGCAAAGGCAATTTTCTTTAAAAATAGCTTTTCATCCGGTTGCTCACTCCTCTCTAAAGCTAAAGGCGCATTAACTTCAAGAAAAAGAGGTATTTTCTGCAGTTTAGCAGCCAGCACACAGCCGACATTAAAGGTTATGTAGCGATCATAAATAAAGTCTGGCTTGTCTTTATGAATGATCCAGGACAGTTGAATAAATGAGTATGCCGAATAACCAATCTCACAGAGCTCAAAAACAAAATTCGGCAATATCAATTTTATCTTTGAAAGCC
>JAQICX010000105.1 GCA_027858345.1 Kiritimatiellia bacterium
ATTTAAAACAATATCTATTTGTTTTTTTAAAGTTTTTTTTGTTCCGTTATTCAAAATCACAAAATCAGATTTTCTTCTTTTAGCATAATCATCCAATTGAGCTTTAATAATTTTCATTCCTGTTTCGTTATCAATTCCACGTTTTTCTAATCTCTTCAGCTGCACATTCATAAATGATGACAGACAAATTATAGAATTCCACCCATCTTCAAAACCAGCTTCAAAGAGCAAAGGGATCATTACAACAGAGTCCTTGCCTTTTAAATCTGATTCTTTGAGAAAAACATCAACCTTCTTTGCTACTCTAGGATGAACAATACTTTCAAGAAGCGCTAGCTTATCTGAATCAGAGTATGCAATCTCACTTAGCTTTCGCCTGTCAATTTTTCCCGATGTAACATCCACAACACCTTTACCAAAAGCCTTGACAACCTCCTTGGCTCCCTCTGTATTTTTTTTGAGAACTTCTTTAGCAAATTTATCTGTATCAGCAACGGCAAAACCAGAATCTTTAAGGTATTTTCCTGCAAGACTTTTACCGCATGCAATACCACCTGTTATTGCAATATGAATCATGAGTGTGTTATGGTATTATTAATATTTGTTGTGTATCTAAATGTCATTCCGTATCAATTTGCATCTTTATACAAATAATACAGATAAAACCTTCAAACTGAAATGGAATTTTCGGCGTATATGCCTACACACATACAATTGTCTGCCTTAGATGTGGAAACATATATACTTATTTTCTATGGTAAATTAATTACATCGGAGATTTTGTAATTTCTATAATTCAAACTATACTCTCTATTTATATTTGTGACTATAGCAAAGTCTCATAGAAATATCAAGCACTTTTTTTATTTTTTTCTATTTTCCTCTATTTTTCGGTTGAATACAGCTATGACAACAAGGACGACTGTAGGCCATTCACTACGTTCATTGCTTTACCTATTGTTTATTTGTAGTGGTTAAAGCCTCTCTCGCAGGCTCGAGTGACGCTCCCAAACTTGCAAATTAATATTGTTTGTAGGAATGGGAGCGACGATGTCCCCATCGTCATTAAAAATTATTTTTCCATTTTCATTCAAAAAAATTGTGATTCGCTTGACGTTTTTCGATGATTTAATCACCACATTGTTTTCCGTCCCATCATTCTCATTTTTTCCTATTAGACGGATGAGACGGATGGGACGGATATGCTTTGCAAGCCAAACACTCGCGCACTTTCGAACTTGACTCTCTAGAACTTAAAATTCATTCCCACTTAGCACTTATAACCTATCACTTCCCACGTTGTTTCATCCACTCTTCAGCGGCTTTATGATTTAGATTTTTCTGGTAACGTAGTTGCTGATACCCCTCAACCAACTCAAAGAGTTCTTCATAAACTTCAACATCCAACTGGTGCTTAATTCGAAGCAACCAGAGATCCCAACTTTCACTTTCAGTTCTTTGCAGCTTATCAGGCACCATTTTCCGTACAGCACTTATTACTGCAGCAGTGAGTTTTTCTCGCAAGGCATCATCTCTTTTTTGTTTTTTTATTCGCCATCTCCACCACATATAAGCGACAGCCAAAACAAGGGCAATCCCCCCTACTGGTCCCCAAAGTAATCCCCAGACAAACATAAAGAACACTGTCAAAGCATCACCAGCAATTAAAAGAATATTTACCCTTTGAAGCGAATACAAAAATTTCTTCCACCAAAAGAGCAACCAGTCAGATGAAAGCCTAAATATTCCTGTGTCATTCCGGCTATATGGAATGTCAGACGCTGGTGTTGTATCAACAGTGATCCAACGTTCGGCATCTTCATCCCATGCTTCAACCCACGCATGGCCTTCCCGTTCGCGAACCACAAAACGCTTAATCCACGGATTCCATTCAGAGCATACATATCCACCAACAACTCGACTTGGAATTCCACGACCTCGCAGCAACATTGCTGTTGCACTGGCAAAGTGCACACAAAATCCTTTACGTTTTTTCATGAAGTCAACAAGTGGTTGCCGTCTATTAAGCCTAGCATCCAGACGATAGCTGAAATCCTTTGCAAAATAGTTCTGCAAACAACTTACAGCCTGCTGAACATTCGTTGTTTGCTCATAACCAACACATGAAGTCATCCAGTTAGAAACCAAACCAACAATATTTGTTGGAATATCAAGATATGCGACCGAATCAAACTGACTAGGAATCTGCATTACACCATCTGCAGATTGCATGTCAGACATTGACATCTTATAGCGTTCTGGTTTGATGTTGACATTTTCTGGATAGACCTCGCCATTTGGTCTGATTTGAAATTCATTATCCTCGTTCCATATCGCCACTGCATTTACAGGCAGACATATTGCAGAAATATATCTTGGGGAAATAACATCAACATTCCAGACATTTGTTAAATTCAGTTCACTTCCAGTTAGAGAATATATCAGTTCTCCCTCAATTTGATATGGTGTATTAATCATTGCAACAGAATTTGTATCTGCATTTTTTCCTTTAACCCAATGCCCTTTAACATAATCAGTGTAGACATTTTCACGAAGATATCCAGGTCGACGATCTGCATCAATCAACAATATCAAACGCTCTCTTTTATGAAATCCTCTTGGCAGAGCAGCCCCTAAAAACATGTCTGCACTTCTACGTGCACGGCTGGGGCCACCCAAAAATCCAACATCAAATCCCAAAACAAAATCTTGAAATTTAAATGCCGAAGCCTCCACCCCACGAAACATGAAAATGGCAAGAACAACTATAGCAATCAGTTTTGAAGCCCTGACAATATTTTCTTTTAGTCCAAAAATATTTTTAACACCGTTTACTTTATGCGTCCACTGTCCAATATCATCAAGAACAACAAATAGCAAAACGTATCCCCAGATTAGAATTCGCTGCTCAAGCAAACTCATTTCAGTGCTAGTAGACTCCCAAAGCATACTCATAATAACAGGCATGCAGCCAAATGCAATTGAAGTTATTCGAAAGTGCCCTGCACAAAACAGTAATGAAGAAAGTCCGTACGCATAAAAAACAGTAACAACTCGATTTGTTATATATCCATTTGAGATGCCGCTGGTCGGAGGTATAATTCTGTCAATATTCACAATAATGCACAAAATAGTAATGGTCAGCCAAGTCCATACAGTCCATCGAGAATTAAGCGGAAATGTTTTAGACATTGCGACAGCCACAATTGAGACAATTGCTGTCAGCACAAACAAACCAAGATTACCACCACTGCAATACCACCATGATACCCAAAGCAGCACTGCTGCACCAGCTGCCGGAATCCATCGACTTCTTTTTTGTGGTCCCAAATCTTTATCATTGTTGAATCTTATAGAGAACATACTTCTCCTTCTAAAATTTCTTTTGCGGATAAACAAAGTTCATCAACAGGATAATCAGCGGGGCGGTTTCCATCGGGTGTAATCAGCACAATCTTTACACCAACATCATATGCAAGCAAATCCTGAACAAGCTCTCTTCGTCTCTCATCCCAATTGATAAGAACCAGACAGACACTTTGAATCATTCTTATCTCCTCAAACAGCAATGACTCCAGTTTTTCAAAAGGATCCTCAGCAAAGGGCTCAATTGATGCGAGAATATCCAAAACCTCTTCAAAATATCCAACACGTCCCGTACTCACAAATCTATATACTTGAGGTCCCGCAACCAGCAGGTCCAAAACACGATCAGTCACTGATAAAAAATCCACAATTGACGCACTTAAGGATATAGCAGCTTCAATGGGCTCATTCTTTGTAAGATTTGAAAAATGCATCCACATTGCACTTCTCTTAATCTGTGTATCTACAAGCACAGCAGTTCTAAGGCGACCCTCACTCTGAAACTCCTTAACAACCAGCGTTCCAACTCTGGCAGAAGACCTTGGGTGAACGTGTCTGAGCAAGTCACCTTCTCTAAACTCACGACAGCCATGAAACTCAAATGCTTCACGAGTCAATTTGTTAGCGGCTGATAGTTCATTTTGATTACCTGTCCCCAAAGGAACGTCCATAGAAATCAACCTTGCATATTTAGGGTATATTGAAAGAAGACTTCCCTTGCCTGTATATCCCCATCGCCAAAAACCACCTGGAAATCGCGAGTCATAACGCAGCCCAGGCATTGTATAAACACCACGCCTCTTCGCATGACCAAAAGCAGAAACAGATGTTTTTTCTCCAGCAGGTAAATTAGCAATCCATGCAGTATCCTTTGTAAAACACAAAACATCAGGATAGATCAACGTGTCAACATCCACATATCTGGCACACTTCTTACCAACATTTTGAACATCATAAATTGTTTCAAAAACAGAACCACATTCCACTCGTTCAGGCATTTTTACATCAATATTTAAATCAGGTGTTGAAAACAGGCCAACGATAATAGAAATAAACATCCAAGAGAACAACGCAAAACCAACAGCACAAAACTCGCTTCTGAACCCCATCATCATAACATATGCCGTAGGTGCAATGCCAATGACAGCAAACACACCAAACCTAATTGTAAAATGTGCTTCAAAATGATAATAGAACCAATGTATTACAGGCATTCTACCAAGTGTAGTTCCTCTTCGTCCGTGCTGATAGCCAACAGGCGGCTGCTTCCACCACTTACCAAAATTTGCCAATTCTGTTCTTAGGCTCATGCAGGCACAGTCTCCGACTTGACTATTTCATCAATAACCATCTCGCCTGTTAAACCACCATGTTTTGCCTTAACTTCAACAATAACTCTATGAGAAAGAACAGAAACAGCTAGTTTTTGAACATCACTTGGACGTACCGCATCATGCCCTGCAAGAAAGGCTGCGGCTTGTGAACAACGTCGGAGATCCAATGCACCTCGAGGACTTACCCCAAGACGAAGCTTATCATTGTTTCTTGTCTGACCAACAATTCGAACAATATAATCAAGAACAGATGCTTCAACCTCAATCTCCTTAACCTTTGCCTGCAAATCTTCAAGTTGAGATGTATCCATCACAGCCTTAACAGAATCTAAAGGATGCACTCGTTCCTGATCATTAAGCAACATCAATTCTGACTCGTGAGAAGGATATCCAAGGGCAATTTTCATACTAAATCGATCAAGCTGAGCTTCCGGCAAAGGATAAGTTCCGTTATGTTCAATTGGATTTTGTGTGGCAACAACCCAGAATGGGCGTGGCAGCAAACGGGTTTCACCTTCAATTGTCACTTGACGCTCACACATTGCTTCGAGCAATGCTGACTGAGTTCTAGGAGATGCACGGTTGATTTCATCAACCAGAACAATATTTGAGTGTACAGGTCCCGGGCGGAATGTAAAACTGCCGTCGGCGGCTGAATAAACCATGCCACCAATAATATCGGTTGGCAACAAGTCGGGCGTAAATTGAATACGAGAAAATCTAGCTGTTAGAGAAACTGCCAATGCCTTTGCCAATGTTGTCTTTCCTGTTCCAGGAACATCCTCAATCAAAACATGTCCATCGGCAAGCAGTGCAACTAAAAGCTGATTTATAACTTCTTCTTTGCCACGAATAACATTAGACAGATTATCTTTCAGCGCCAGCAACTCATTACTCAATTCACTCATCAATTATGTTTCCTCAATTTATGTTTCTTTTAAATATTTCACCACAAGTTCGTCGTTCGTTTAGCGTTGAACGTTTTTCGGTGATGTAATCACCACATTGTTTTCCGTCTTATCATTCTCATCTTTTCCTATGGGACGGATAAGACGGATGGGACGGATATGCTTTGCAAGCAAAGCTAACTCTTCTCTCTTAACTCGGCGAACGTAGTGAGCTCTTAATCTTAATCTCAATCTTAATCTTAACATTGTCAGCTATGTCGGCATCGGTAGATCAAGTCTTTCATAGCATAGAGCCGTAACAACACGACCTTTAGGAGTTCTATTGATATACCCTTCCTGGATCAGGTATGGCTCATAAACCTCTTCAATGGTTCCAGCCTCTTCCCCCACTGAAACAGCAATGGTATTCAGGCCAACGGGACCACCTGCAAATTTATAAACAATTGTTTCAAGAATTCGTTTGTCCATCTCATCTAGTCCATGTTCATCAATATCCAACATTGTCAAAGCTTTGTCGGCCACATCCTTAGTAATAATATTGTCTGCCTTTACCTGTGCATAGTCTCTAACTCTTTTAAGCAAATTGTTGGCAATTCGAGGTGTACCACGAGAGCGACGTGCAATCTCCTTTGCACCATCATCTTCAATATCAACATTAAGAATTAGTGCTGAACGCTTGATTATTGATGCAAGAATGTCATGAGTATAATAATCTAATCTGTTGGTGATGCCAAAACGTGAACGCAGTGGGGCTGAAATCAGTCCACTTCGTGTTGTTGCTCCAATCAAAGTGAAACGTGGAATTTCCAGACGCACAGATCTTGCATTTGGACCTTGATCAATCATGATATCCAAAACAAAATCTTCCATTGCGGAATATAGATATTCCTCAACTGTTTTCTGCATTCTATGAATCTCATCAATAAAAACAATATCGCCCCTTTCAAGACTTGTCAACACGCCTGCAAGATCTGCAGGCTTATCAATCACCGGGCCTGAGGTGGCTTTAACATTAACTCCCATGCTATTTGCAATGATGTATGCCAACGATGTCTTGCCAAGCCCTGGAGGACCTGAAAGCAGCACATGGTCTAAAACTTCGTCACGCCCCCGTGCAGCATCAACCGCCAACTCAAGACGTTCAACAACTTTTCCCTGTCCTTTGAACTCAGAAAAATCCGACGGTCTCAGACTTAACTCAAAAGGATGATCCTTCATACCAAATTTTTCTCTTGTTTCTTCTGTCATTTTTGTTTCTCCAAACTGATTAAAATTCTTTTTTTTCGAGCCGACCTGTCCGACATATTCTAGCAGACGAAAACTGGCAACAACTCGTCTCTTGCTTACTGCTTGACTCAGTGCCCCAGTCGAAAGCTTTTTCAGGTGACATAGTCACCACATTGTTTTAGGTCGCATAAGTCCCATTTCTTTTTCCAATGGGACTGATGAGACGGATGGGACGGATATGCTTTGCAAGCAAAGCTAGCCAACTTTTCCCTAACTCTTAACTCGGCGAACGTAGTGAGCTCTTAACCTTTATCTTAATCTTAAATCTTTGATTATTTTCCCGACAGAACTTTTTTAATGATCTGTTCCACATCAAGACTGGATATATCTTCACTATCAGATATCTTAATAATAGCATTCCGAGCTTTTTCTTCTTTAAACCCTAACGCTATTAACGCCATTAGAGCATCTTTTGTTTTCCGCATTTGTAAAGAATTTTCACTTCCGCCCGCAATTGCCTCAAGCGACTCGGCAATGGAAATCTTGTTTTTAAGTTCTACAGCCATTCTTTCTGCCATTCTTTTGCCAACTCCAGATATGGACGACAGGCGTTTGATGTCGCCATCGATAACAGCCAATTTCAGTTCTCTAACACTTAAACCACTCAAAGCACTAAGACCAAGTTTTGGACCAATGCCCGACACAGATACTAGTGCTTCAAACATTCCCTTTTCTTCATCGCTCATAAATCCATAAAGAGTATGAGAGTCTTCTTTGATATGTTCATGTATAATCACTCTGCATGTTTCACCAATCAAAGGCAGGCGATCGTAACTGCTTAGCGGAATAAAAACCTCATACCCAATGCCACCAACATTCATAACTATTTCTGCTGGTTTCTTAACCTCAACTATTCCCTCAAGAAAAACTATCATATCTTATTTCCTTTAATTACTTAAATTCTGTCAAAGCGAAGGCAAAAGGAATATCTCTTTCACTTTTCCCCATGCCCCGCCTCACTCTTTCTCGCTATAGCGAGAGCTGTACGGGCAGGGCTTGCGTCTGCCCCATTAATTCTTAATTTTTAATTATTAATTGATTATTCTTCGCTCTCAACCATTGCATATGCATTATGATTGTGAATACTCTCCATATTTTCCGTTTCAACCCTATACCATGAAATTCTTTTATCCTTGTTTAAAGCAACCGCAATATCACGAACCACATCCTCTGCAAAAGCAGCATTGTCATATGCATTCTCCGTCACAGCCTTTTCATCAGCTCTCTTCAGCAGTGAATAGACAGGAGAACTAGCATGTTTTTCCACAATATCAATCAACTCTTCAAACCAGATTAACTCTTTGCTTCGTATTGAAACCGTTACCGTTGAACGCTGATTATGGGCACCATATTCGCTGATTTCCTTTGAACATGGACACAACATTGTCACCGGAACCGCAACTTGTGAAATTAAATCAAATTTCTTGCAGGTCAGGCTTGCATCAAAATGACATTGATAGTCCATGACACCCTCGGCTTCTGATACAGGAGCTTTTTTTGTTATAAAATATGGAAAAGACATTTCCAGATGCGCTGTTTCACACTCCAAATGATCCTGCATTTTTTCCAGCATTTCTCCAATTTCATCAACAGTAATCTTTCCATGATACTGATTCAGTATTTCAATAAACCGAGACATATGCGTGCCCTTATAATTATGAGGCAAATCAACATACATATTGATATTTGCAACCGTTGGCTGCAAAAAGGAACTTCTATCTAAAACTTTTATCGGATACTGTAAATCTTTTATGCCAACTTTTTTGATAGCAACATTTCTTGTATCAACACTATTCTGTATATCTTTCATATTATTGCACACAATTCCATTTTCTCTTCTTATTTTAACTCAACAATAGACACATTTTTAAACAATTATCAGTATAATACCATTTTTATCTTGAATTACAAAATTATTTTATTATCATTCTAGTATGGAAATATATTTTACAAACGTTTATATTGATATTATTATCAAATTAGTGTTCGCTTCGGTGCTTGGATCTTTCGTCGGACTTGAACGCGAGGTGCACGGTAGAGCAGCCGGACTGCGAACCCACTTGCTAGTTAGTTTGGGTGCAGCAGTGTTTATGATATTATCCCCCATTATGGCTGGTATATCAACCAATTCAATACAGGGAGGCGATGCAGGCAGGATTGCCGCCCAGATTGTAACAGGTATCGGTTTTCTTGGTGCTGGAGCGATCATAAAGAATGGTTCAACAATTAGAGGTCTTACCACAGCAGCATCTCTATGGATAGCGGCTGCCATTGGTATGTCGTGCGGCAGCGGCAACTATTATATTGCTTGCTTAGCAACGATCATAACACTTTTTGCTCTTATTTTTCTTCCTAAATTTTCAAGAAGAGTAACCAAAGTTTCATACAAAAACAGAATATCTTTTATTGCTTCAACTGTTGAAGACATTAACAAGCTGATTTTTGATTTTTTCAAAAACAAAGAGATTCACATCATTGATTTCTATTTTGACATTAATTTTAAAAAACATGAAACCAAATATACTATATATATTGAAAGAAAAAATGACACCTATGTTTTACCGTATGAAATCCAGAGTTTTATGAACTCTCAAGATATTAAAATCACCACTATATCAGAAAGGGATGAAAAAAAACATTAGCTAACAATAACAATGCTTAATGATTAATGTCGGAAAGCTTCATGTAGGGGCGAGCATCTCGCCCTGGTAAGATAAGGAACAAAACTTATTTTTCTCGTTTTTTGGTGATGAATTTGAAAATTTATTTAACAGGCGGGGTCACCAGTCTTCGCCCAGCTATTAACAATATAATAAATCTTGTTAGTAGCTGGGCTACGCCTGACACAGCGGACATTGAAGGAAAACCCTACAAAACACCTGCGAATCAACCTTTTAGCTTTGGTTACAGAATCAGCAACTGTAGGGTCGGGGTGCTTCACCCCGCCGAAAAGGCAATCACCCGTAAAATTGAGGACTCAATCGTAAAACTAAGAAAAAATAAAAATTTAATAAGAATCTAACAAACAAACTATATAATTCGGGAAAAATGAAGTGAAAAACATGAACAAAAAGATAATAATTGGCTTTGATCTTGGTGGCACCAAGATGCTTGTAGCTGCATACGATGAAAAATTTGAAAAACTGTGTTTCATAAAAAGAAAGTCCAAAGGAGCAAACGGTCAAAAAGAGGGACTAAAAAGAATAGTAGAAACCATTGATATGCTTCTTGAAGAAAATAAGTTAAAGAAAAGTTCTATTTTGTGCATTGGACTTGGAATTCCAGGTCCTATCGATCCTGACAAGGGAATTGCAATCAACTTACCCAACATGGGTTGGGAAATGCTTGAGATTGAAAAACTTCTTACCAAAGAGTATGATTGCCATGTGAAAATCATCAATGATGTTGATGCTGGAACTTATGCTGAATATCTTTTCGGGGCAGCAAAAAAAGCTAAATGTGCAATTGGTATATTTCCTGGCACAGGTATTGGTGGCGGATGTGTTGTCAACGGCAATGTCTATGAAGGAAAAATTAGTTCAATGGAAATAGGACATATAAAAGTTGAAACACCGGGACGTATTTGTGGATGTGGAAACTATGGCTGTTTGGAAACTGTTGCCAGTCGTCTTGCTATTGCCAGCGAGGTCTCAAAAGCTGCATACAGAGGAAAAGCACCATATATTTCAAAAAGGACAGGAACTGATATTGCTGATATAAAAAGTGGTGCCATTGCAAAGGCAATTGAAAATGGTGATGATGTTGTTGAACAAATTGTCATTGATGCATGTAAAGAAATTGGTGCAGTTGCAGGCAGCATACTTGTTAATCTTTTCTCCCCTGACTATATTATACTTGGTGGCGGACTGATTGAAGCAATGCCCGAACTGTTTGTTAAACATGTAAAAAGTGCAACGAATAAGACATGTATGGATTTATATAAGGATAGCTTCAAAGTTGTTGCAGCAAAACTTGGCGACGATGCAACTGTACTCGGTGCAGCAGCTTGGGCAGAACACAGCTTAAAAAAATAAAATGAAAATAAAAGAACAATTTGCAATAATAGAATTTGGTAGTACAGCAATAAGAATGGCCGTTGCTGTAAATAAAGGTAGACAAGAGTTTGAGATAATCGAAAATCTACAGCAAACTGTGTTTCTTGGCAAAGACTCATTCACTACTGAATATATCTCTGAAAGAACAACTAAAGACTGTATCAATGCAATCAAAAACTTCTTTCAGACTCTTTCTGAATATAGAATACTTAAAGAAAACATTAAAGTTGTCGGCACAAGTGCCATTCGAGAAGCATACAATAAAGAGCAGTTTATTGATAGAATCTATATATCAACAGGACTCTTGATTGATGTTTTAGATGAAGCAGATGTATGTCGTTATGCCTACCTTGCGGTTCGTCCTAAACTGCAAAAAGAAAGTTTCTTTAAAAAAGAAAATACCCTGGTAATTGAAGTTGGCGGCGGAAGTACAGATTGTGTGTTTTTTGAAAATGGAAAAGTTGCAAGTTCTCATGTGTACAAGATTGGTTCACTAAGAGTTGGTAGCAAAACAAAAAACGAAGACTATGGCAGCAAAACTTTTCAAGAGGCAATTATCAACCAAATCCAACCAACAATCAATAAAATCAAGCTTTTAACAAATGTTGCAAGAAAGACAAACGTGGTTACTCTAGGTAGTGAAATGAGATTTATGACTCAAATTCTTGAATCAAAAGAAAAGCATGATTCAATACAGAAAATCAATGTAAAAGATTTTAAAAATGTAATAAAATCAATATCAAAAAACAGCATTGATCAGATTGCAAAGAAATACTCTCTATCATACGAGAGTGCGGAATCTCTTCTGCCTACACTTCTGATATATTTAGAACTTGCAAATATTCTCAAGCTAAGTCTATTTTATATTCAGGATGGTTCACTTCGCAGTGGTATAATGGAGGAGGTTATCTCATCGAAATCATGGACGAACGAGTTCAAAAAACAGGTTTATAATTCTGCAACTGTACTATCCAAGAAATATAATGTGAACTCTAGATACTTAAGCACTGTATCCAAATACTCATATGATCTGCTAAGCTTCTTGGGCAAGCACTATGAATTTTATGAAGAAGATGAGATCATACTTAACGAAGCAGCCATACTGCATGAGATTGGTCACTTTGTATCCCCTACCAGTCACCACAAGCATACAATGTATTTAATAGAAAATTCAGATCTGTTTGGCATAAGTTCCAAAAATAAAACGCTAATATCAATGGTTGCCAGATACCATCGAGGAGCACTACCTAAAAACACGCATCAAAACTATATGTTGTTGAGTAGAACAGATAAAATTCGCGTGACAAAGCTTGCGTCAATACTGAGAATAACAAAAACAATGAGTATGTTTACCAAAACATATCAGAAACATCACTATCAGATAAAAGATGATGTTCTGAAAATATCGTTTGAAAAGACACAAAATTCACAAAACATAAATGCAAAGCTTAAAAGCTCATCAAACTTATTCTCAAATATATATGGTTTAAAGGTGGTTATTACCAATTGACAAATACCCATTAAAAACTGCGGAACGGTAGTGGAACAATAGCGGAACAGTAGCAAAACATGCTCTTCCTCCTCCACGTTTCAATCCACGGTGAGCAGGGAGGTATAGGGAGCAATGGTTTGGAGCCCTCTGGGGCTACTCTCAAACGATTAGCATATTGCTGGGTCACCGGGGCTTGCCCCCGTGGCGCCATGATTGGCAGCAACGCTGCCCTAACTAATAACAAAGAGCAGAGCTCTTTACCTACTCACGGTAGTGTCTGAACTAATAACTAAAAACGAATAACTTTGCATATAACCAAGAACAGTAGAACAAAAAAAAAGAATAAATATAAAATGAAGAATGAAGACAAATATATAAATAGAGAATTGAGCTGGTTACAATTCAATCAAAGAGTACTTGATGAAGCAAAAGACTTAAAAAACTTTCCTCTTAATCGTCTGCTCTTTCTAACCATAACTGCATCAAACCTTGATGAATTTATGATGGTAAGAGTTGGTGGTCTGCAATTAGTGGCAAATGGTGATAGCGATCAACCAACAGATATTGTCAACATGACTCCAAAACAACAGCTCAAAACCATATCCGGAAACTACAAGGCAATGTCTAAAGATCAAGGCAAAACTCTTTGTGAAATTCAAATGGAACTTGAAAAGAGTAATATAAAGAATGTAAAAAAAGATGATTTTACAGATGAAGATATAAAATGGCTGGAAAACTATTTCAACTCATATATTATGCCTATAATAACACCTATGCGGATCAACTGCAAAAATCAAACAGCTCCTGTTCTTGAAAACCTGACAATGTATCAGTTGTTTGCAATAGAAAACGATGATTCCGAAGAGCCGTTAACATATGCAATAATTCCAATTGAACGAAGCCTGAAGAGAATAATTGAATTGCCAAGACAGTCTGGTTTCAACTACGTATTCATAGAAGATATCATTGCAATGTTCTCAAATAAAATCTTTCCACAAAAAAATATAATGGCAGAATTTCCCTTTCGCATAACAAGAAATGGCGACATTGCAATTGAAGAAGAATTTGCAAATAATCTTGCAAATGCAATGCAGGATGTCCTAAAGGGAAGACTTACAAGCGATTGTGTTCGCCTTGAAGTACCAAAACATGCTCAAGACCAACACATAGCTGTTTTGCAGAAATTATTTGATATCAGCAATCAGTTTACAATCAAAACATCGGGACCAATTGACTTAACAGCATTTAGACAAATTTGTTTTTCAGGAGACTTCCCTGCACTTACAGAAAAACCTTGGATACCACAACCATCTCCTAAAGTAGATATGACAAAATCAATGTTCAAACAGATCAAAGAAAAGAACATTCTGCTATTTCACCCATATGAAAGTTTTGATCCTGTTATAAAACTGATTCAAGAGGCTGCAGATGACCCAGATGTGCTGGCAATCAAACAAGTCTTGTATAGGACAAGTTCTGATAGTCCAGTCATCAAAGCTCTTATTAGGGCTGCTCAAAACGGCAAATATGTGACAGCTGTTATTGAAATAAAGGCTAGATTTGATGAGGCGAACAACATCGGCTGGGCGCAAAAACTGGAAGAAGTTGGCATACAGGTGATTTATGGTGTAAAAGGTTTTAAGACTCATGCAAAGATATGCCTTGTTGTGCGAAACGAATCAGAGGGAATTGTGCGTTATCTACACTATGGAACAGGTAACTATAATGACAAAACTGCCAAGATATATAGTGATATCGGATATCTGACAGCTGATAAGGATCTAGGTATGGATGCCGCATCTTTTTTCAATGCAATTGCAGGACTTTCCGATCCAATACCATACAAGAAACTATATCAATCGCCATTTTCAATAAAAGAAAAACTGCTTGAAATGATTCAAAGTGAGACTGAAAGAGCCAATCAAGGTCAAAAAACAGTAATAATGGCTAAACTTAATGCATTGGTAGACAAAGAAGTTATAGATGCATTATATGAAGCTTCTAAAGCCGGGGTAAAGATTGAACTTAATATTCGCGGAATTTGTTGCCTGCGTCCAGGCATAAAGAACCTTAGCGAAAATATCAAAGTAGTTTCTGTAATAGATCGATTCCTGGAACATGCAAGAATTATATACTTTCATCAAGGAGGCGAACCACAACTATTTATATCAAGTGCAGACTGGATGACCAGAAATCTTGAAAAACGTATTGAGTTGCTTATACCAATTGAAGTCGAAAAAGACAAAAAAATACTTACCAACATATTGAAAACATCACTCAGCGACAGTGTTAAAGGTAGAATAATAGTTGGTGACGGAACATATAAAAAGCCAGTTCACAAGTCAAAAGATCAATCAAGATCTCAAGAAATATTCTACAACCAAGCTGTGGACAATGCCAAAAAGCAGACAAAAAACAAGAGAACTCGCTTCGAACCTCACAAAAAATAATTTAAGCCATTATTTTTAATCTGACTAAAGCATTTAACACTTATAAAACTCCACAAAAAAAGGCTATTACCCAAAAGTAACAGCCTCAAAAAAAAAGGTAGATAGGGTTTACTGTTTAAAGCAAAATTGCGTATATTTTTGTGCTAAGATGATTTCGCCTTTAGCTCGCGGTCCCGCCTTGCGGGATCCCGCTCCGCGGGGTAACTCATTGCAGTGACACTCAAGGCGAAGCTGCAGAGAGGCTTTTGCAACTAAAAATAAAATTGCAAGAGCAATGTAGCGAAGCGAAATGGCCTATAAGATACGTGATGTTGCTTTAAACAAAATGCCTATAAGAACTACTCAGACTTTGTCTTTGGTAAACCAAAACCACGGTCGCCTTCTTTCCACTCACCGCGCTCCTTCAACAAATCAATTCTTTCAAAACGCTTTAAAACGCTTCTTTTGGCCTTGATACGACCATTTGACCTCAAACTTGAATGTAATGACATAATATTCTTCTCCAAATAAAATTTCTGTTTTTCTAAAAAATCAGCCGACAATATATACAAATACCCCTCGCATGTCAAATCTTATTTCGTTTTTTTTTGCTTTTTCCTCATTTTTTTCGGTTGAATACCTTTCCGATCGCAGATCGGACTCTATTCCGCAGACCGGAACTAGCAAAGCTAGCCCGAATAACATTATTTGCAGTGCTAACTTGTTTAGTCCCGTAAAGCGGGATAGTGTTCGATCTATGATCGAAGTCCAAAAAAACTCATTTTTAAAATCATCACCTACCTCACAGCCTGAAAACCTTCCCATAACTACACTCAACCTCAAAACAGAGGATTATTGACCTTAGCTTTTCGGTTGGAGATAAAAAGTTGTATTTTATCCAATAAAATCAAGGAATTAAGTGTTGCTTTTTGCTTTTTTATGTGATAAATATGAAAATTGTATTTAAAAGGCGGGGTCATGGACCCCGACCCTACAAAACACCCGCGAATCAACCTTTTAGCTTTGATTTCAGCATCCACAACTTTCTTGTCACGCCGTAGTCTGGAACAGCGAAGGAGGAAGGGTCGGGGTGCTTCACCTTGTTGTTCTACACATCTTTTTTATTCAGCTAGCCACCAGGACCGAATGACCTCCAGCAAATGGCAAAGTCATAGGCTCTCTGCATTCCTATCCATATGG
>JAQICX010000157.1 GCA_027858345.1 Kiritimatiellia bacterium
CTTTAAAAGCAGTAAGATAGTACAAGTGTACATCTTATTCTGCTTGCGAAGCGAAAGATGGGCTGATATCACAAGGTGTTGTTTGGGAAAGAATGGCTTTCCAAACTCTGAAACTAAAAGAATCTACAACAGAAAAATCAAGGCCAAAAATTACGGTCATAAAATTAAACTTGAAAATATAGTCAATATGTGGATAATACTTTAAATAATTCAGAAAGGAATAAACAATGCCAAAAGTAAATATCTTAGACAATGCACTTGCCAAAACATATACAACCGTAATAAGAGATAAAAACACAACTCCAGAACTTTTTCGAGCAAACATAAATCGCCTTACTATACTTCTAATTGCTGAAGCATGCAAAAACCTTCCGCTTAAGGATGTTGCAGTGGAAACTCCTCTACAACTCACAACTGGCTCAGAACTTGCTGAGCAAATTGCATTTGTTCCAATTATACGTGCTGGAATCGGCATGTGTGATGCCGCACTGGAACTTATGCCGTCTGCAGAAATCTTCCACCTTGGAATGTATCGAGATGAGGAAACATTTGAACCGGTTGAATATTATCAAAAATTCTCTGCAAAAATTCCAGACAGAGCATTTGTGATTGACCCAATGCTTGCAACTGGTGGTTCTGCGGATAGTGCAATTGCAAGAGTTAAAACATGGGGTGTTAAAAAAATAGAACTTCTATGCATCATTTCTGCTCCGGAAGGTGTCAAACTGATAAATAAAAAACATCCCGATACTCCAATCTATACATGCGTTCTGGATGAAAAATTGAATGAAAAAGCATATATTCTTCCTGGCCTTGGCGATGCCGGCGATCGCATCTTCAACACTTAAACTATGTGAGCTGACGGCCTGTCTCAAAGACCTGCCCGCCGTAGCCTAGCAGACGAAGGCTGAAAGGAACTAAGGCGGATGCCACCTGTGATAAGTATTAGGTAGAAAACAGGACGAACGGAGAGGTGCTCAACCGAAAAATCAAGTTTTTTTCAGCATTTAAAAATATTTCTTGTAACTACATGACATTTTTGTTAAATTTGTCACGTTTCTATATAAAGAAATTATTAAATTGGAACATGTTCATTGTTGTGATGAATGTGTACTAAATACAACTATTATAAAGGGGTCTAAATGTTTAAACTAAACACAATAATCAAATCAACTCTCGCAATTCTTGTAATTGCAACATCAACAAACGCATGGGCGGCCGAGGAAAAGACAACTGATCCAAAGGCGGCTGATCAAAAGGTTACAGAACAAAAACTCGAGATTGGTCAAGTCACATCCTCATTTGATATCACTGTATACGGATATATCAAATTGGATGCAATATATGATTCACAGGCAACTGTAATCGGTGACTTAGGTTTTTTCGTAAAGCCAAAAATTGACGGCAAAAACGATAATGAATTTAATATGACTGCTCGTGAAACTAGACTTGGTCTGAAAATTGGTGGACCAACAGTTTACGATGGAAAACTTTCAGGTCGATTAGAAATCGACTTTTATGGTCGTTCAGATAGTGAAAACGGATATCATCCTCGTCTTAGACTTGGATATATTGATTGGGCTTTTGAAAATTGGTCAATGAGATTTGGTCAGGATTGGGAGACTTTTATTACAGTTGCTCCTAAAACTGTTAACTTTGATACAATGGCCGACAAAGGTGCTTTAGGTTTAAGAAGAGCACAGGCAAGACTCACAAAGAACTTCAACTTATCTGAAACATCTTCAATTTTTGTAAAAGCTGCTGCTGCTACAACAATTGCTCCGGATGCTGATCAGGATGGTCAAGTTGATGGAAAAGACAGTGGTGTTCCAACATTCCAGTATAATTTGGGATATATGGGCAAAATCCTGACTGAAAAGAAAAGTAGAATGAGTGTTTCAGGTCATTATGGAACAGAAACATATCATTATGAAGGAAGAGTTGATTCTAAGAACGTTGACACATGGTCTGTTATTGGTAGTTTATATATGCCAGTTGTTGACTGTGTTACTTTAGCCGGCACTATCTGGACTGGTAGCAATCTTGATACTTACTTTGGCGGCATTGGTCAAGGTATCAATTCTATAGATGATGAAGGCATTGGCGCTTCTGGCGGATGGGTTCAACTAATGTACTTCCCAACAGAAAAACTTAATCTTAACCTTATCTACGGTATTGATGATCCAGATAACGAGGACATTAACGAAGGTATGCGTTCAAAGAACACTGTTATTGGTGTTAATGGATACTACTCATTTACAAAAGCTCTAATAGGCTGTCTTGAATACCAAAGAATTGAAACAGACTACTACATGCAGCAAGAAGCAGAAGATAACCGCTTCCAGGCTGCTATGAAATATGTTTTCTAAAATTTAAATTTATATAGAAACATTAAACCTCGTTTATTAGAACGAGGTTTTTTTTATCAAACTCAAAATAATGCATTTTTTAACAAAATATTTTGTTTTATTGTTGTTTTTTAGTATAAACATTAGATAAGCTTTCAAAAATAAAAACAAAAAGGGAATTACTAATGAAAACAATTACTCCATGCCGTGACGCCTGGAAAGGCACAATGACAGATAGAGAACGCTTCAACAATCAAATGCACTATAAAAGTATCGATAGATGTTTTAATATGGAATTTGGTTGGTGGAGTGAAAACTTTGAACTTTGGGATATTTTCAAAGATAATAACATCAAATCAAATGAAGATGGTGATATATTCTTCAACTTTGATAAGATCCATCAAGTTGGTCTTAACAACTTCATGCTTCCAGGTTTTGAACATAAAGTGGTTGAAGAAACAGAGACAAGTAAAATAGTAATGAATGGTGATGGACTACTTGCGGAAGTTCCTAAGGATGGTCATGATACTATTCCCCACTATATCAAAGCCACAATATGTACGCCAGACGACTGGAAAAAAGTCAAAGAAGAACGTTTCATTGTTGGAGATCCAAGAAGAATCCCAAACAATCTTGAAGAACTCAAAAAGATTCATTCAGATGACAGAGATTATCCCCTTGGCGTTTCATGTGGTTCTCTTATGGGGAGAATTCGTGATATGCTGACTTTCGAAGGAATTGCATTTGCAATATATGATTATCCTGAAATGCTTGAAGATATGGTTGAAACATGCTGTCAGATTATTGAAGCAAACCTTGATGCAGTTCTGCCCCACTTCAATTTTGATTTTGCATCAGGGTGGGAAGATATCTGCTATAAAAGCGGTCCAATTGTAACTCTGGACTTCTTCACAAATGTTGTTGTTCCGCGTTACAAAAGAATTGGCAAGAAACTTAAAGAACATAACATTGACTTTTGGTATACTGACTGCGATGGTGATGTTCGTCCTCTAATTCCAGGATTCCTTGAAGCTGGTATCAACTGCCTGTTTCCATATGAAGTTAACTCTTGCATTTTTGCAGGAGACCTTCTTGATGAGTATGGAAAAGATTTGAGAATCATGGGTGGTGTTGACAAACTGGAGATGATTAAAGGCAAAGATGCTATCAAAGCATATCTTGAAAGACTTGCCCCATATGTTGAACGCGGTGGATATATTCCATTCTGCGATCATCGTTGTCCTCCCGATGTGAAAGAAGAAGATTACATCTATTATCTTGACCTAAAAGAAGAAATGTTTGGCATGTAATTTATGTGTGGGCAACCTTAAAAGGGTTGCCCATACAACCTCTATACACAACCTACGCCTCAAATAAAGAAAAGACACAATGAAAATTTTTGCTAACCAAGAGCTAGCCACACTTAAACAAAGAGCAACTGAACTACAATGGAAAGAAATCTTAGATAACGAACGGGCTACAATTGCCAATATCATTTCTAAGCCAATCATTACTCCTTCCAACGAAATACAGACAAGATGGACACACAAATTTATATGTCCATCGTGTAACGGAGCCTTAATTTTTAATATTAATGACTCAAAAAAACATCAATGTTCTCTATGTGGAGAATACACAGAAGATATTAAAGATGATTATACACTTGAAGGGTGTTGGCACAAACTGCTAAACAACTACCAAATCGATAATGCTTTGAATGTTGCACGAATGGGTGCGATTGATGATAATCAAGAGATGCTTAACTATGCAAAAGATATGCTGTTGACATACACATACAGCTACGCAGACATGAAAGAACATGGAGAAGCTGCTGGAACAGGCAAGCTCCAACCTCAGTCTTTATGCGAAGCCGTGTGGATCCTGCCTGCCTGTGCTATTTGGCGAATACTTACAAAGCTGAACTTCTTAAGCGAACAGGAGAGTCAGGATGTATGCGACCTAATGTTCCAACCAGCAATTGACCTTCTTGTTAGGCAAACAAGTAATATACATAATATACATGTCTGGCATGCAGCTGCAATCGCATCAGCAGCATTGGCATGCAACAACAAACATGCTCTTAACTTTGCAAAAAAAATCATCAATAAAAACATTGAAAAGGGCATTTTAAATGGTGGCATGTGGTATGAGATAGCCGTTGGTTACCACTACTATACTTTAATGGCCCTTCTCAGCTACGAGTGTGCTCTTGCAGAAAACAATCTCGTGTCTGATCATAAACTGGATATTGAATCAATGCTTTATGCTCCTCTTGACTTAGTGTTGCCAGATGGCAATTTTCCCTTAATTAATGATGGAGGAATGTCAAACAACATTAAATCAAAAATTTCAATATATGAAACTGCAAATGCATTATATTCCGGATTTGAAGAGATTAATAAGATGCTGCACTCAGAATATGATGCAAACCGGAAAACATTCAAAGCATTTCTCTCAGGTTGCAGTCTGTCAACAAATTCAAGTTTTCAACCTAAACAAATAACAGTCACCGACGGACTATGTATGGTCAGACATGAAAAATTCATCACTCTCCTGAAGGCATCTCCCAATGCAGGAGGACATGACCATCCTGATCGTATATCTCTAAATATATACATGCCTGACAACAAAATGTTTGCTGGCGACTTAGGGAATCCTGGCTATGGCAGTCCATACCATACAAGATATTTCAAAACGACTTGTGCACACAACACATTTATGATAGATGATGAAAACCAAAACAATTCAGATGGACATATCGGTAGAACAGTACATCTTGAAGAGTTCTCGTTTGTTTCATCTCACGATGATGGCGGGGCTTACTCAGATGTCTTAATGCGCAGAAACATCATTGTCGGAGACGACTGGATTATTGATCTTGCATACGCAAATTCGAAAAATGAGCACAAAATGAATTGGCTTTTCCATGCAAAAGGCGATTTATACGACGACAATGACAAAAAGATGAATGGTGAATCTTACAAATTCATACCAAATGAATACATCAAGGAACAAAAGAAGTTTGCATTAAACAGTTGGAGTGGTTATTGGCTTGGACAGGATGAAGACAAAACAAAACTCAATGTAGAAGTTTGTGCATACGGGGATAATCCAATTATTGGATCAGCCAGCTGCCCTAACCTTCCAACAACTCAATTTCATGATTGCCTTATTGCGGAGGTAAACGATAAAAACATGACTGTTGCAACTATTTTCAGTCGCGAAGGGGCTCAAATTCCAGAAGTTATATCATGCGAGAATGAAAACATCAAATTCAAATTGCCCAATTCAAACAAAACAGTTTTAATAGGCAAAAGACAGATGATTACATTCTCTGGATAATATGGAACTATTGACGGACGGAAAAACTCTCGTCATCTTACGTCTTAGTATTCATACCAATTGCTAGCAGTCCGTAGAAAATATATTCAGGATCGGTTGTCTGATCTAGTATCGTTGCAGAAAATCCACCGCTATTTATCCAGTGTGCAGCAATGAACTGGCTGACTTCTTTTGAAGATACATTTGTTGAGCAACCACATATATTAAATGCAGTCAATGCAGTAGCGGTTGAAAGCATGTCTGCAATAGGAACAACCTTTGAAGACTTAAAGCCTCCTGATGAATCTTGGAGTGACAAAAGAAACTCAACTGCATTTTGGTCAATCTCGTTTTTTAGCATAAACTTAAACAAAACGAATGAAACTGTTGCAGTCACATGAGACAACTCGCCTTTATTATTTGGGAAACCACCATCCTCATTGCGCAGCAACTCAAGCCGAGCAAGAATATCAATAAGTGGATGAATAGATTTTAAAAGATCCTGTAGGATATTCAAACATAAAAATGCATCATACATTGTCTTTACATCAGAAACTGATGGCAAATCATAGTGTAACTGCATTGGTCGTATATTAAATTTAACAAACTTACGAAGTCTAAATGGTATTTTAAAAGCGGGCAAAAGCATTCTGCATTTTATTAGTGCTGCCTGATTGATCAAATCGTCGTCATTAACCGAAACAGAATTCACAAACTTTTTATGTCTCTCAATATCAAGCTTAACACCTAAAACATATGATAAAATCAATCCAAATGATGTATAATAAATATCTGCATTACCGCCGCCATTATTGAATCCTCCTTCTGAACTCTCAAAATCCAAAAGTTTCTTTTTCAACAAATCAAAACTCTCTGCATTCAAAGATTCACATCCGCGTGAAATTGCATCCAGATACAAAATTGATAATTTCTTTTTCATTGGAGATCAACTAGGATTGTGCCAGTAAGCCTAAACAATAATCTCTTAAGCTCCGTGTTTTTGATTGGTTTAAGTGAACGAATAACCTGATTTTTGTAATGTTCATAAAACTGAAGAGCCTTGTCTTTTACAAATGGAATATTAATATACTCATCTATATTTTTATCAGAATTATCATCTTTCAGAATTTCAATGATATTCTCTTCAGCTCTTTCACATGCAATTGCGAGCAGCAATGATGGTCTGAGAGCTCTTAAGTCACTGGAATGCTCTGCATTAAAATCCTCAATATCATCTTTAATCTGATATGCAATTCCAAATGCATTGCTGAAGCCTTTCAGATGCTCACATAGTTCAATTGATTCACCGGCATATAAAACCCCCAGACTTAAAGCAACTTCAAACGCTGGAGCTGTCTTTTGTTTAAATATATTAATAACTTTTTCAACAGTCAGCTCTGTTGGATTCAAAATCCACTCCAACTCTTCCCCTTGTCCAATACATAAAGACCTGTGACCATCTGCGGCAACCTTGATCATTGCACTTTTAAGGCTTTCATCAAGGTTCAGAGATGAAATAAGACTATAACCTTCCCCTATAAGATAATCACCAATATTCAAGGCGGCGGGAACACCAATTCTTTCATGGAGAGTTTTTTGATTATATCTAAGAGTATCATTATCTTCAATATCATCATGAATCAGAGATGCTTTATGGAAACACTCAACGGCAATCGCCAAAGATTGCAGTTCTTCAGCGAAAGAACATTGTGGCGATATTGCCATACAGGCAGATGCTGCAAGGCATGGCCTCCATCTCTTTCCGTTTTGTGCAACCCACTCAATTGCCGTGTCAACCACTACCGACTCAGAACCATCATGTGATTTTATTACTAATTGTAAATTTTCTTTTGTAAACCAGTCCAGAACTTTATTTTCAATATCTTTTGGTTGAAGCTGCACGACTCCTGATGGCTCAAACAATCTAAGAGCCTGTTTGACAGCAGCTTCGTCAACAACTGTCTCCTTGCAACCATCAACTAGCAAAGGAATTGCAATGCCAGGCACGGCGTGCTTTACCATATATGGAAAAATCTTCTCTAAAGCTTCAAAACAACTTACTCCAATCACAGCATCAATCTGCCCCGTTTCAATTAGTCCTGCAACAACTGTTCCACCTTCGGCCACAAGCGTTGTAATGCCAAGTTTTTCTGCCTCTGTCTGCAAAGAACAAATTGAACAATTTGCACATTTTTCACACAACAAACCATATATATCTGTTTGAGCCTGACAAACTTTTAAATTTGCAAGACATTGTGGCAACAAAAGTATTCTACGATCATATGGAATTGTCGCAAGAGTTGATTTCCACAGTTCATTATTAAGATAAACAGCAAGCAAATCCTTGGTCGAGGCATCAAGATTAAATTGACTGATTATAACTTCTGCATATTGCACAAGCTCTTCAAATGCCAATGGAGGAGACAACTGCCTCTCTTTAACAAAAAAAGAAACTTTCTTATGTATATCCACTCTTTTCTGTTGTTCATCAAACTGTTTCATCTTATTTTGCACTTGGAAAAGGCATTTCCTTTAGTTCCATTGGTGACTCTTTCCAAGCCTTATCTTTCCTGGCTTCAACACCAGCTATCCATTTCTTTGCATCATCTGAATTGACAAATTTTCCGCCTGTATCTAAAACACCTTGTCCGGCTGTAACTGTTGTGTTTGTAACAGTTGAAACAACTCCGCCAACAGCTCCTGTACCTGTATCGACAAGCTGGTGTCCAGCTGACTTGAAATCACCTGTCACTGTAGATCTCACTGTCTTAAACAAACCAACACCCACGTTGGCAACTGCAGTTCCTGTACCCTTTACAAGAGCTGTCCCTGTGTCAAAAGTTGCTGTCCCAACATTGAGACCTGCTTTGCCAACATTGCCCACAGGATTAGCAACCGACATGACACCACGCAATCCAAGAGATGCTAGAATATCTGATAACCCAACACTAGGTGCATCAGGCGTTCCTCCAACCAAAACTTCAAATCGATTACCAACAGTGGAAAATTTTGCATTAACATTCAAATAATTCTGTGCAACAGATGAAACAACTTTAATATCAAGAATACTTCCACCCAACGCAGGTACAACACCATTAGGGATAATTTGTTTGTAACCATTCAAATTCAGACCATTGACAACAACAATAGCATTAACAGCAGGTATATCAGCATCAGCACCAATAATACCGGTTTCAGCCCATACTCCAAGATAACCTGTATTGCCGGGTTGCATAATGTCACATGTGAGATCTGTTTGACTGTGCATCTTCTTGTCTGGTTTACCATTTAAAATAACATTTTTCACATTAACATTTATATTTGTTAATCCTGCATATAAAGCTGGTTTACAAAGATTGTAATCCTTGTATGTAATATTTAGATTCCTAACACTAACTTTCTCTATCAAAACAGCTCGGCTTGATTTACCTTTCAACTCTTCCTCAAGAGTTGCAATGCCTTGATCTATCGCTACGAGTTCATTGGTCACAATAGTTTTTTTTGTTGCAACATCAATTTGATTTGTTTCAACATCTATAGGCATTAGCAACATGAAATTAAATAGATTAGTTTGAGGTGTTATCACATTAACATGAGTATCTTTCAAACTCACACTCTGAATCTTTATTGTATCTGAAAGCAGTGATAACAGAGATATATTGGCAACTAGCTCTCCAACAGAAAGAAAATTCTCGCCCTCATTCTCAAGAGGTTCCCTTATTACTAAATTCTGTAGACGAACCCTACCCCTCAAAATGGCTAAATCAACATCTTCAACATAAGCAGAAACAGCCAATCTGGAACTAAGCTGCTGATTAACTATCTCTTCAAGAAACATAGAAAAGATAATATTTATTGCTATTATGACACCCAAGAAAACGCCAACAACTATTAAAAAAATCTTTTTACGCTTCTTCATAATATTCCCTAACCTATCTTACTTAAAGTTCTGCCAAAGCTTAGCTATTTATTCATTCGCATCAACTTTTTCAGTTTGCTCTTATGCATCACTTTCTGAACAGCCGACATTCGATCAACAATAAGAACTCCATCAAGATGATCATTCTCATGGTCAATTGCTTCTGCAAGCAAACCTTGTAACTGAAGAGTCTGACGCTTTCCTTCCAAATCTGTATACTCCAGAACAACAGATTCTGGTCTGGTAACATTAGCTGTAATTCCAGGAAAACTCAAACATCCCTCTTTATAAATGCACTCACCTGAACGTTCTTTGATTTCAGGATTAATTGCAACAAGTGGCATTTTTATTTCATCTTCCGTAAAACGTTCTCTATACTGATGACCATCAGGCGCGGGTAAAATATCAACAACAAAAATTGCTTCATCTCGCCCAACTTGTTCCGCTGCCAATCCAACACCAGCAGCTGCATACATAGTTTCAAGCATATCCAAAGCAAGTGCTTTTATATCTTCATCAACAACTTCCACTGTTTTTGATTTGGTTCTCAAAGCTCCATTGCCATATGTTAAAACTTCATATTTCATCTACTTTCTCCATAAATTATTCGTCATATTAAAAGTATTAAACTCTTATCTAATCCATTTTATTGCAAAACCAATAGAAATATATCCCAAAATTAATCATTACCCATTAGTTCGCCAAAGCTCCTCCCTTGATAAGGAGAAGTCACCTCGCCGAGAGGAATAATTCCTTCGTCATTGGAAGTTCTTTCCACTTTTCCACTACTAGTTCGCAAAAACTCCTCCCCTTGATAAGGAGAGGTGGCGAGCGAAGCGAGATGGAGGGGTGCTTCCTTCATCCCTGAACATTCGTTACCACTCCTTGCAGTCGTTGCTTTAGATTTGCTAAAGCTTGTCTCCACTACGTTCCGGCCTTTGGATATTGGATATTCCTAAACCAATGGCTTCCCTTTCCTTAATTCCGATCGCGACAGCGAGCTCTTCATTCGTCATTGGAAGTTGAACGTTGAATGTTCCATGCTTCTCTTCGCTATGCAGGACACAGTCGACGTTCTATCTTTCCCCTGTCACCTCGGGGCTTGCCCCCGTGGAACCATGATCGGCGGCAACGCCCGCCCTAAAAAACAAACAATGGCTCCGCCACTCCTTAATTCCGCTGACGCCAGTCAGCTCTTAACCTTAATCTTAATCTGCTCGCGACAGCGAGCTCTTAACCTTTACCTCAATCTTAATCTGCGAGCAAAGCGAGCTCTTTACCTGCTGGCTCCGCCAGCTTATTTGCTGCAATCCGGTGCAGACCAACTTCCAGATTGCAGAATAAGCTTAATTGGCTTATCTCCATCTGTATCAAAAAGATAAATATCTGATCTGTAATTCACTGTTCTACCCACAACAATATGACGTCCATCTGGTGTCCAGGATGGATTTTCATAATCCGCACCATCATTGCTCAACACAGAATTCTCCCCAGTCTGAGGATTATATACTGCCAATTGATAACGCCCTCCAACTCTTGAAACATATGCAATTTCACCATTTTTACCCCAACATGGTGTCACATTTTCGGTACCATGAAAAGAAATTCTCTTTGGTTGACCACCTATTGCATTTATAACATACAAGTTGGGTCTACCTGATGAGTCCGCAACATAAACGATCTTTGAACCATCTGGCGACCAGGACGGACTGGCTTCTGAAATGTTAGGACTCTGTGTCAATCGTTTGAATTTGCGAGAAGAAGCATCCATTACATACAATTCTGCATTACCATCTTTTGAAAGAACCACTGCAACCTTGCTGCCATCTGGTGAATAAACTGCTCCACAATTTAAACCAGGCTTTGCAATAAAACGCTCGCGCTTGCGAGTTTTCAGATCAATCTTATACACATCCGGAAAATTTTTGAACGAAGATGTATAAAGAATATCATTGCCGTTTGCAGACCACTTGGGTGCATAGCATGGCTTCTTATCCGAAGTCACCTGAAACATGCGTCCACCATCAAGATCTGCAACATACAAATCTTTTTTGCGAGACTTTGAACCAATAAAAACAATCCTGCATGATGCAATCCCTGGCATATTCTTAACTGATTTAACAATTTCATCAACAACTTGATGTGCCAAATCAGCCTCATCTGTTCTCGATGTGAATTTCTTGGAAAAATACATATACCCTGTCGCCCTGTTTTTTAACGCAACAGAACAACTGTTACCCGATTGCGACCCATACAACGACAGTGCTGCACTTCCACCGGTTTCAATCGAAAACCACCCCGAAATCTGTATGTTACGCTTTAAAACATACATAAAATTCTTATATTGCTGTCCCGTACCAGAAACACCATCAATACTAATTGACGTCTTACCTGAACCTGTCTTTACAATATCAATATCCGCCGCATTAATATATGCAGCAAATACAACCAAAAAACAAAACACTATCTTCTTCATTAATCATTTCCTCTTACACAAATGTGATATATTGCATCTCCAGTTAAATCTTCTTCTCGCATTCTCAACCTTTTTCAACAACTATCAACCATTTACTATTTACCATTAACAATTATATTATATCCTATCTAAAGTTCCAATTCCCAAAAGTTTCAAACCAGCCTTAAGAACACTTGCAACAATTCTGCAAAGCTTCAAACGACTCTCTCTTACACCATCTTCCGCCTTAAGAAATGGAAGTGTCTGATAAAACGTGCTATACATTTGCGATAGCTCATAAATATAATCCGCTATAACATTTGGCTTATATGTTGCGGTGGCCAAGCAGACTGCATCAGAAAATCTCGCCAATTTCATTGCCAATGCACGCTCAACGGGACTTTCCAGATTCAACTCAAAATCATCAAGATTATTCTCTGGATATGCCTCGGCGTATTTATCAAGAACACTTGCAATTCGTGCATAAGCATACTGCAGATAGGGACCTGAGTTGCCATCAAGTGCAAGT
Organism: Kiritimatiellia bacterium; assembly: GCA_027858345.1. Classification (GTDB taxonomy): domain Bacteria; phylum Verrucomicrobiota; class Kiritimatiellia; order JAQICX01; family JAQICX01; genus JAQICX01. The sequence continues at coordinate 12,573 of JAQICX010000157.1, forward strand.
GCCTTCTCCCATGTGAACGTCACAAGAGACTGAGGATTCTGACTCAAATCAGCATATTTCACGGCTCCAATACCCACAACCTTAGCAACCTCTCGCATTGCTTCTTCACTCATCGAAGAGTTGGTCTTAACAATATCATAAGTGCGACTCTCTGCCTCATCAAGTAGCTTTTCCAACTTAATCACATTGCCTTCACGCGTTGAAAAAGTTGCCTCCGGCAGCCTCATCAATCCAAACCAGACATGCACAAGATCAGCCTCAATACCAATCATTTCGCAAATTCTGAAAAATTGTTTGAAGTGCAATTGCTGACGCTCATCAGTAACATAGATAATTTTTTCAGGGTGAAATTCTTCAACTCTTGTTTTGACTGTCGCAATATCTGTGGTTGCATAATTTGATGCACCATCGGTCTTACGAACAATACACAAAGGTAATTTTTCTTCCTCAGGAAACTCAACAACCGTTGCACCTTCACTGATTGAAGTAATACCTTTTTCATCCATCAAACCAAGAACATCTTTTAACATTGGATTGTAATAGCTTTCACCTCTCATCTGATCAAACTCAATATCAAGCCTCTTATAAACCCTATCAAACTCAGACAAACTTAAAGCAACAAACTTCTTCCACATTGCAAGATTTTCTTCATCACCATTCTGTAGTTTTACAAGTTCTGCTCTACACTGATTCAGCCATTCTTCATCATCCTTTGTCTTCCCATAACTTTTAACATAAAGCCTCTCAAGCTCCTCAATTGGATTTTCCTCAAGAGCCTTCTCATCAAGAAAGTTCTTGTATCCCATTATGATGATACCAAATTGCGTTCCCCAGTCACCAATATGATTATCTGCAATCACATCGTATCCAACAAATCTATGCAGACGATCCAAAGCATTACCAATAATTGTCGACCGAATATGTCCAATATGCATAGGCTTTGCAACATTAGGACTAGAATAGTCAAGAATTACTGTTTTCCCCTCACCAAGCTGAGGAGTCTTAAACTTCTCATCTTTTGATATATCAAGGATATAGTCAGAAAGCCAATCTGTCTTAACATAAATGTTGATAAAACCAGGTCCTGCAACCTCAACTTTCTCAACATAGTCCGGCAGTTCAATTACATCCACAACTCCCTGTGAAATCATTCTTGGAGCCTTCCTAAGCTCCTTTGCTAACGCCATAGCATTGTTGCACTGATAATCCCCAAACTCCGCATTCGAAGTCGCAAAAACCAAGACTCCCGAAACATCCAACTCCGGATACGCAGTCAAAAATGACTTCTGCATCCAACCATTTAATAAATCTTTTAATAACATAACATTCTCTCTGTCAAAATAAATAACCCCCAAAATCCTTCTACCAATTCACCTTGCAATGTTACCTGTTTTTAATAAATAAAACAACATCAATCTTCTCAATACCATTTTTACCCCAAAAAACAGACAAAAACTTCTCACGTTACTTGACAACAATACAAAAAATGATAAAATTAAAACATATCGAAACCATATCAGAAGGGGAACATAATGACAGTATATGAAATGTGGCACAACGAGGTCTGCGAAGGACACCGCTGGGGACAAGAATGGTCAGAACTTTTTACACTTGGTTTGCCTCGAGAGCTGGAAGAGCTTGAAACACTCTGGAAAGCAGCCGAACCTCTAAGTGAAGCCGATACCGAAATCTTAAAACAAATACTATCTTTGGAAATATGCAACTGGCGACTAACTGATAGCATTATTGAACTTACCGAAGCCATAGGAAAACACACTCCATCTACAACTCCAATTGGACACAGAAACTCTGTAACCCCAGACCGCTGGGCTGTCGTGCTCGCTCACCAACTATCACTTCAACAATACCTATGGGGTAAACAAAAAGATAGTGCCTTCACAATGCTTCTCGATACAGTAGACCCTGAACGAAAAGTCTATGACAAAGTAACGAAATTTCTCGGTGAACCAAATGAAACCAAAGAACTGCTAGTTCAAAGACTTTTATATGTTATGGACTGGGAAACAACCCACTTTCCGTGGGACTCAATATACCAAAAAGCACAAAATGCAGGAATAGAAGTCATCGAACAAAGACTAAACGAACTAAACGTTGATCAGGAAATACTCAAAAACATGCAGTGGCAAAACGTAGACGGGCGTCTACAACCATGCGGACACAAATTTATTCGCAGAATGGACATATTAATCTCAAGTATCGGTGCAGAAAAATGGAGAGGTCAAATTCGTTTTCGTGGAACCGATGGACTGGAACTCGCTGCAACACTAGCTGAATATCTCGCTCCATTACTAGCATGGATAAAAAATGATGGCAGCAGTAAACAGTTTCAAAAAGAATTACCGGGGGCTACAATACTATATAACTTAGGAGATTATGACCCCGCAAAACTATTTTTAGCACGACTGCTGCACTCACTTCTTTCTGCACAACAAATTGAAGCAGGCATCAAAGGACAAGAACGCTCATCCGACAGACCATGGATTAAAAACGCTTAGTTTTTCGGTTGGAGATAAATATGTGCGTTTGAGTCAATAAAATTAGCAGAAAATACATTGTTTTATCACCAAACGGGTGATAAATATGAAAAATAATTTTTAATGACGATGAGGATGTATTAGCTCCCCTCCGGCTATACACGCCTTGCGGGATAGTCCCGCTCTGCGGGAGGAGGTGTTCGAGGAACGAGAACGGAGGGGTGGGCTCCCATTCATACAAGACAATAATAATTTGCAAGTTTTACAACTGCTCCCCGGCTAGCTCGCTAGTCCCGCAAGGCGGGAGGAGCTGTCATGCGTGCATGACTGAGGGGTACTCAACCGAAAAATCAAGGTAAAAACAAATAATTGAAAAAAACGGTTGACTATAAGCTATAATAATTATATTATTACCTGCTTATACAAAATAAACATTTGAAGGGAGTGAATTAAACGTGGTAGTCATCAAGATTAAAAAGGGTGAACCGATCGAAAGGTCATTGAGAAAACTCAAAAAAACCATGGATCGTGAAGGAACAATGAAACAGCTTCGTGCTAATCGTTATTTTGAAAAGCCTTCTGAAAAGAAACGCAAGAAATCAGCACGCGCTAGAGCAAGAAAAAGAATGTTCGATGCACAACGTTAATTCCTTTTAAAAGCTCCCACTGGGAGCTTTTTTTTTGCCAACTCCTTGAACAAACGAAATGCTCTAAACTAAATTTATTTGCTATGAAACTATCATTATCAACACATTGGAATGCACATCGCCACACGAATGGCTATTCAATGGTTCAGGAAATTCTTGAACTTGGTGTGCAAAATATAGAACTTGGCTATAATACACACCAACATATGATTGAAGGTGTTGAAAAAGCCATCAAAAACAACGAAGTTCAAGTCACCAGTCTTCATAATTTTTGTCCAGTTCCAATGGCCACAATGGGACACCCTGAAAGCTTTTTGATGGGCTCACCAATCAGACAAGAACGACAATCTGCCATATTTCATATTACTAAAACCATTGAAATGGCGGCACAACTAAATTCAAAAGCCATTGTCGTACATGCAGCTAGAGTAACAACGCCATTCATATCAACTAATGATCTAATTAGGCTTGCCTCCCTTGACAAGAAAAATACAAAAAAATATGAAAAAACAAAATTTAAGCTAATTGAAAAACGTGAAAAAAGAGCTGCAAAAGTCATGAAACGTCTGTTGTCAACTCTTGAAGAACTTCTTCCTCTTCTTGAAAAGCATAACATCACTATGGGACTGGAAATTCTGCCGACATGGGATGCAATGCCAACTGAAACTGAAATTCTAAGCATAATAGCCCATTGCAAATCAGACAAAATTAAGTGCTGGTATGACATAGGACACGTACAGATAAGAGAAAATTTGGGATTGGTAAACCAAAAAGGAGTATTACCAAAACTATCACCAATCATTGCTGGCTATCACATTCATGATGTTGCATATCCAGGCGAAGATCACCTTATTCCAGGAACCGGGGAAGTGGATTTCCAAATTTTTAAACCATTTCTTGAAAACAAAATCCTCGTCTTAGAACCAGGGCCTCGATTCTCTGCAGAACAACTAAAGCCTGGCATCGACTTCATCAGAAAGCAATGGAACATCCAATAGCTTCAATACGTGAGCCTTTTATTCCCGACTGCCATTTCCTGTACTTTCTCGCTACAGCGAGAGCTCAGGGCTGCAAGCCCTTCTTAACCTTTACCTGCGAGCAAAGCGAGCGCTTGCCGGCTCACCTTCGGGGCTTGTCCCCGTGGAGCCATGATTGGCGGCAACGCCCGCCCTAAAAAACAAACAGTGGCTTCGCCATTCCTTAATTCCGCTGACAGCATGTCAGCCCCTCAACCTTAACCTTAATCTGCTCGCAACGCGAGCTTCTCCTACACCCCCAGCAACTCAAAAACCTTAATAGAATTCTCCTTAACCGACTCAAACAACTCACTATCACAATCTGGCGGAGTCGAACCAAAATACTTACAAAACATCTCTTTATCCGAGTCTATGTAATCAAGAAAAGTTTCAGTTGTCCAAACACTCTGAAGCGAATCATAAAGACTCTTATCATCCACAGCAGTACCTTTTTTATATATCATATAAGAAATCTCGGGTTCAAATGCCAGCGGAACCTTTAAACCATTTCCATAAATCTCAAATAACTCATGCAACCGCTGCAAAGCAACGCCTTGACCAATACTTTCCAAAGTCACTACTTTGTCCTTAAAAATTATAAAGCCCTCACATCCAGGTACAACAACCGACACCAAAAGATGTTCTAATCGAAATGCAATCTCATTCTTAGGCTTCTGCTTTGAAAATGAATAATTCACATACTTGTATCCATTATCTTTATACAAGACAAAATTACCCTGAATCGAGTGATTACATATTCCTGGAATATCAACAAAAAAATCTTCACGAACACAACCTTTTGTCTTATCTGAAAATCTCGAATAAATTTGATATGTATCATTAAAAACCTTATTACAAAACTCATCAAACCCTTTTTTGCCAACTGGCAGAGACCCCTCGTGCTGCAAAATGCTATAAACAAGTTCTAAAAGTTTGTCTTTGTCAACTTCAGCCCCCATCTTCTTCATAATCTCAAATGCTCGAAACTTCAATTGCCAGGCATTAAGCCCCGCCTCAACTTGAATTGGCTCATTTTCCAAAAATTCATCAATCTCGTTTTCTCTATATACAATGTTAAATGAAAAATGTAGAAATTCCTGTATAGGGCTTTGGAAGAACTTTAATAAACTCGATGTATGAACTATTTCTGGAATTTCCACGTTTGCTACTCCCAACTCGGATATTCCATATAAGATTTCTCTATTATCTCTCTTTGAACTCGACAATGCAATATCCAAATTATGCTTCGAAAAACTGCTGCTCAAACCTGATGGAACAAAATATTTCTTATTAAATGGTTGAATGCTATGCTCCTGAATGCAAAGCTTCCCCTTGTCTCCAAGTTTGCCTTTCAAGGCATCCATTAACTCTGAAACAACAATTGATGGTGCCTTCTTCTCATTCGTTACGACATCCTGGCCAATATAACTGATATACAAACGCTCTCTTACAGCAAGTATGGTTTCAAGAAATAGATAACGATCTTCATATCGGGCAGAACGCTCACCTATTTGCCTGCTGAACTTCATAAGATCAAAATCAATAAAACTATCTGTACGAGGAAAAACTCCATCATTAACTCCCAGCAGACATATCACTTTGGCAGGAACACTTCGCATAGGCAGTAGCTTGCAAAAGGTCACACCTCTCTGAAGAAATCCAGCATACGTTGTCTCTGAATTTATTGAATTATAAAGGATGTCACGAACAACACTCAACGATATCTCACCATCAAACCCAACCTGTCTGGTCTCTAATTCCAAATTAACTATTGCCTGCACAACTTGATTCCGATAGTCGGCCTTCTCATAATTTCTAGCAAAGAAAGTGTCGATCATATCAAGTAAAAGCTTGCTCCATTCTGCCGGTGAACGTCCTTCTGTAGATTTCAATTCATCGATTGTTGCAAACAACTTATATAAAAATGAGACAAAGCGACCAACTAAAATTGATTCTGAGGAGCCTTCTATATCATAAGGAAGAATATCCGTTTCATTAAAAAAACAATCATCCTTTGACAGTGCATAACCTGAGAACCAGCGATGAATGCAATCCTGCCAATTGTTGTTGCCAAACGACACCTCACACAACTCTTCAACAAAATCACGATTTACTCCCCAAGCAACATTTGTATCCAATACAAACTGACTTAGTAGCTCTTTATCACCATCATATATATTAAACTTGTAGGCAATATCTTCATTCTCAAGCAATTCCATAACCTCACCTGCCGTTACACGTGCCTGACCTAAATCAATCAATTTTATAAGGTAACTTGCAATATCATTTGTCATGGACTTCTTTGAGTCACTCAAACAAAATGGTATTTTCAAAAGTTCACTTTCAGGATGTCCAAAAACTGCATTTATATACGGGGCATACTTCTCAATCTGGGGCATCATCACAAGAATCTCACTTGGCTGAAGCTCTGGATTTTCATTTAATGCATGAAGAATATAGTCATACAAAACCTGCAACTCTCTTACTTCTGAATGACAACTTGAAAAAACAATCGAATCACAATCCTTATCAAAACTACTCTCTTCCATATAGAGAAGATCATTCTGAAATGAATGTAAAAGAGTCGTTGCATCTCTCTCAATTGGCTCAAAATACTCCTCTGAAACATCTCCTGCTTCACCCTCAAAATCCTGCAGTAAAAGAAAAAATTCCTGACCTAACCTACAATTGAGAGCAAGAAATTCATTGGTGCTTTCCCAATACTGATCCATATCAATTTCATGCTCAAACAACTTACGCTTCTCAACAATATCTCCCCAAAAACCTTCTGCAGGACTCAAATAAAACAAATTAACATCAACAACTGTACTTAGCTCATAAAAAAATTTTAGAAAAATTGGAGGCATGTTTGAAATGCTGAACAGTGACAAGGATTTTGGCAAAACAGCTTTAAGCTCCGCGGCATGATCCACAGCCTTAAAAACTTGAAGAACATCAATGATAGTTTCATCTCCGCTAACCTGATTAAACATCTGTTTCTGCCACTCGGCACTTTCAGACTCAGTCCGCCACAAACCACTCAAACCAAACTCGGGATGATAGCGATACATCATATAGTGGTCGAACAACTCGGCAATCTTACAGGAAAGCTGCCATCTCTTCAGGTCTCCACCTGGTTCCTTAAGATATTCACTAATAATATTACTGTTTTTATACTCCGGAAGTATGGAGTATATATTCCAACGGCAATACTCTCGACTCATATAATCAACATCAGGCAAAAGCCCCAAAGCTCGGAGAATCTTAAATATATAATTTCGCGGAAGAAAATAATTTACATTGGCAACAATATGTTCCTTCGAAACATCCGCAAGACGAAGATTCAGCCAACGAGACATGCCAAGGCTCTGAACCACAACAACATCTTCTGAAAAAACGTCACCTGGTCCTCCTATATGATCTGCAAACAGATCCGCAAGCCTCTCTATCTTATTGCTAACATATTTTTTAAACATCAATCCCCTTCCTGTACGGGCAGGCCTCGTGTCTGCCCTAAGCCATTATCGCAGCCTGCTCCTTGGAAATATTCCAACTCAACTCTTCCCCATTCAAAAACTTTCTACATTCATTAACCGCATACTCACCCATCCTCTTACACTCTCCCGACAATGAACCCGCAATATGTGGTGTATAAATAACATTATCCAAAGTATAAATTCTAGAATCTTCAGCTGGAGGCTCGGGCAACGTAACATCCAAAAGAGCAAACAGATCCGCTCTTTTCTCAAGAATATCCAGCATCCCCTCTTCATCAACAATCGCTCCTCGTGCAGTGTTTATGAATGTTGAATTTGCCTTCATCAACTCAAAATGCTCAGGTTTGATCATCTTTCTTGTCTCAGGAATGTTTGGAGCATGCAGAGAAACCACATCAGACATACTGAAAACGTCATCAAGAGAAACAAGTTTCACTCCTAAATTGTCAGCCTTTTCCTGCGAAGCAAATGGATCATAAGCAACAACATTCAAATCATATTCCTTAAGACGTTCTGCAACCATTGCGCCAATCATCCCAAGTGAAACCAAGCCAACAGTTGAACCATATCCGCCAGGCATTGCAGACTCATCACGATGAATATAACCACCTTTTTGCTTAATACCAACAGCATAACGCCAAAAATGCTTTAAAGATAAAATAATCTGTGACACTGCATACTCCGCAACAGGTACTGCATTTGCACCATAGCTGCTGGTGATAATAATATCACGTTCCCAAAACTCATCGGTCAATATTCCCCGAATAGATCCCGCACCATAAAACACAGCTTCAAGCTTTGGCATCATATTCAGAAATTCAGCAGATAGCTTTGGTGCCCCCCACCCCGAAAAAACAAACTCAACATCTTTCAAGAGTTCACCATTTTCAAGAGCTTCATCCGCTGTCATTGGTGCACAAACAACATCTGTCATCCCAGAAATTGCATCAAAATTCTCACCCTCATATATCCGCTCAAAATTACCTTCTCCCAAAATAAAAATCGACTTCTTCATCTCATCCTTTCTTAACATTCGCTTCGCCATTGGTACGGGCGAAAGATCTTTCGCCCCTACGCAAAATTCTTATCCGCAAAATCCAAAAAACTTTTACAATCTTCCGGCTTATAAGCATGTTCACCTTCACGATGTGTCAAAACAAATTTTTCTCCTGCATCGAGTAAGTCATAAACCTTTTTTGTTGCCTCATGAGTAATACGAGTTCCAACAGGATTTGCCCACAAATCTGCATTAGCAGTCATATTAATCTGCGCCCTCGGAGCAATCAATGCCTTTAAAAAATGTTGATCAAAAGGCAACTCAAGTTCTCGCCCAATCCACTTGGAAAATTCAGGATTAAACCAGTATGTGAAATTCTCCAGCAGGTTTTCAATTTTTTCTGCTTCAGGGTCAAGCCAGTGATAGCATCCAGCACCGCCAGCGCCAGAATTGTTTGCACCAACAAGTGCAATTCGCTCATCCGTAGCAGCTGCAAGTAGCACAGTCTTACCACCTCTCGAATGACCTGTTATCGCAATTCGCTCAGCATCAGCAAAAGAAATATCAACCAAAACATCAACCACCCTATGATATCCCCATGCCCACGCGGCAAGCGCACCATAATTACCCTTTGGAGCAACCGTATACAAACCAAAATCCTGTGATGTGTCTTTCATCACATCTTTTGCAAGCTCACAACGATTGAAAGTTACAAAAACATATCCCCTGCCGACAACATCGTCAATCACCTCATTTGAAACATATCTTGGCCAGCAACCATCTCCAAAAATTACAACAGGAAAAGGTCCATCACCATGTGGAACATAAAGATTCACTCCAAAAGTCATCTCCTTCTCAAAAGAAAAGCAAATTCGCCCTGAAATATAGGACTTAACACTGTCAATATATGTTCCAGTTTCGTGCAGCAATTCAAATTCAACAGAATTTGGAACAGGGGGCAAATCACCATACTGCATAGAAACAACTAAATCATGTACTTCATCTCTACGTCTTCGCCAATCAGCCTCACTCTCAACTAAACTACCATCATTAAAAGTCAAAAGACTTGGCAAACCATTCAAACACTCATCAATTTTCATAATATTTTTCCTCAATCTGTACTGCACTTTCTCGCTACAGCGAGCCGCAATTGCTTCTCTACGCTTCTCAATTCTTCTAAATACAAAATCACTAATCTACAAACAAGCCCTAGCCCGCCAAAGCTCCTCCCGCTTTTAGGGGAGGTCACCTCGCCTGCGAGGTGGGAGGGGATCCCTTAATCATTGGAAGTTGAACGTTCAACGATCTCACTTTCCCAGGTCACCTCGGGGCTTGCCCCCGTGGAGCCATGATCGGCGGCAACGCCCGCCCTAAAAAACAAACAATGACTACACCATTCCTTAATTCCGCTGACGCCAGTCAGCTCTTAACCTTAATCTTTATCTGCTCGCGACAGCGAGCTCTTAATCTTTACCTCAATCTTAATCTGCGAGCAAAGCGAGCTCTTTACCTGCTGGCTCTGCCAGCCTCTCTCCGCTGGCCACCTGCCTATACGCCTCGTAGGCAACAATTGAAACTGCATTTGCCAAATTCAAACTCCTTGCATGCTCGCCAGGCATCGGAATAGCTATAAGGTTATCCTTGTAATCAACATAAAACTCGGCCGGCAAACCACGCGACTCTGAGCCAAAAACCACATATTCATCCTTCTCAAAACAATGCTCAAAATATGTTTGCTCTCCCTTGGTAGACGCAAAAGATAAACGCTCCGGGTTTTCTGTTTCAAGAAAATCACCCCAGGAATCATGTATTGTCAAATTTAAAAATGGCCAATAATCCATGCCAGCTCGCTTAATATACTTATCCGTCAAATGAAAACCCAAAGGACGAATAAGATGCAGGTGCGCATTCAAACATACACACGTGCGACCAATAGCACCTGTATTATGTGGAATCTCGGGCTGAAAAAGAACCAAATTTATCATCTTACATCAAGCTCAAACACATTAACATCACCTGAACCCCAAGTTGACAGAGGAACTAGACGTACTGATTTTGCTCCTTGCAAATCTAAAGGCACCTTTACCAATCGTTGATAATTGTTCTCAATTTCAAAAACCTTTCTATTACCACTTGCCAACTCAACTTCAATCTTGAAATCCTTAACCAAAGTCTCCGGCGTCTTCCAATCTGGTGCATCTAGAGTATAAAAATTACGCATATTCTTTGCTCCTCTATTCCTCTCTTCATCAACTCTATCAAGATTACTATCAAAAACAATGCGAACTTCTTGAACATTCTGAGGTTCATCAAAACTGTATTCAACAAAATCACCCAATTTTGCACCCCAGCTGTTTGGCTCATCGCCAATTTGCCTGTTCCAGCCATTACGAAGATTTTCTGGAGTTCCTGATGATGCTTTTAAACTTGCACTTGCTGTAAGTTCTGACACTTCTCTCTTATTCCATGGAATATAACAATCGTCATCCATAAGTGTCTGCTTAAGTTCATCAATATGATTTTCATAAACACCTCGCGGTGTTGTCTGATATTTATTTGCAAGTGCTGCAGCTGTTCCAACCGCCTGCCCCATCAAAGATGTAGTACACATAACTCTTGTGGAACTCATGGCAGCATGAGTTGCACTATGACAACGCCCTGCACAAAACAGATTCTCAACATTTGCTGAATATAAAGACCTATATGGAATTCCATATGGCGATGGTGCAGGATGAAATATTGTACCAGCCTTAGGATGATAAAATCCAGCAGGAAAATGATCATCCATTGACCAACCACCATATGCAACAATATCATCAAATTTGCCCTCAGCAGTAATATCATTTTGTGTCAAAATATGATCGCCAATATAACGACGACTCTCTCGTTTACCAGGCAAAAACCCCTGCCAGTCAATAACCCAATTTGCATACTTCTCTTTTAAATCTGAATAATTCTTGATGTAATCCCAAACACCAAAGGAAATCCTCAAAAGCTCATCTCTTAGCTCTTCGGAATCATGAATACTGTCATTATCGCCACCAACTTCCATCCACCACAAATTGGTATGCTTAATATCAACATTGCGATCATGCAAATCCTCTGGCTTTGTAAACTTATGAGCCCAATCTGGTGCAATAAATTTTTTAGGAGTAGTATGTTCTCTAGCCTGCATCAAACAAGACATACCCATCGTCTTCTTATCTGCAACATCCGGGGGAATTGTTTCATTGAACTCAGCTTTAGCTTCCCTGCCAATTCGATACTCTGCTCCTGAAAGTGGAGCCAAAATGCCATCGCCAGAACAATCTGCAAAGATACTTGCCTCAATCGTATGCCATGTCTCTGTAGTCATCTGCCAAGCCGTAACCGACTTGATCTTAGCCCCATCCATTTCGCATGAGCTAACTGATGCATTAAGAAAAATCTTAAGATTTTCCTGATATCTGGCATTACCATAAAGCACACTATCCCAAATTGAATAATTTGTGGTTGGATTCCTGTAATGATTTTCAAGACACAACTCTTCAATAATACCTGTCTCACGCATATTAGCTCCATGAGCTCCACATACATGCATTCTGATCTCTGACGATGAGTTACCACCAAAAATAGGCCTATCCTGAACAATTGCAACTTTTGCACCACGTCTAGCTGCCGAAATCCCTGCAATCAAACCTGCTAAGCCACCGCCAACAACACAAAAATCAAACCCACTATTTATTCTTTTCATTTTTCCTCGCTATTTTACTTGATAAATTTATTAAAATTTTATACCTTTTGCACCTCTTGCTGCAAAACAAGAATATAACCACATATTATTATTATTTGTAGAACCCATATGTTTTGCAAGGGAATTTACTAATTTTCAGGTCAAAGGTAAAGATTTATGTTAAGAAAAATGAATGAAAACACACGTTTGGAAATCCCAGGCGATAAAAATGAAAATAGAGGAGCATTTAGAATTGCCTACATTTTCCCTGCAATAATCATTACAATGATCATTCTAACTCCTCTTATGTGCAAATCAGGTTGCAAAGAAAAAGATACAAATGCTGCCGAGAAAATCTCCACACAAGAAACCACGAATAGTGTCGCAAAAATCAAAAAAATGGAATTTAGGGAAGAGCCGGAAACTTTTAAACCCAAAACATACCTGCCAAAAGTTCGAGAATCAGAAGCATCAGGTAGCATTGACCTGAACACCTTCTCTCCAGGAAGAGACCTTATATACTTTGACGACAAAACCGTCTGGTGGGAAAGTGAAAATGATGACTCCACATACGACACAGAAGACGATCACACAATGCACAAAAACATCAAAAAACCACTTGAAAAACTTATATATCTAGTCAACAACGCAGGTGGAACACTAAAAGTTCAAGATACCTTCAGAGGCTACGGAATACATTCAACAAAATCTCTACACAAAGAAGGTCGTGCAATCGACCTGACCGCTGAAAATCTAGAGCTAGAACAACTTGCAAAATTTGCTTGGATGGCAGGCTTCGACTGGGTATACTTTGAAACATCTGGCGGACTCCACATCCACGCATCCGTCAAACGCTAGAGCATTAAATAACTCGCTCAGAGGCACAAAGAACGCAAAGAAGAGTTTAAGCAATGTTTTAATGTAACGCATGCTTCCAGGTAGGCCATTACGCTTCGCTTCATTGCTGTCGAAGGCTCCAGCCTCACTTTTCAAGCTACGCAGGACAACGTCGATGTTGGACGTTCTTCTGTAGCCGAGTCGCTCCGGCTCGGGAAAACTCCCATGGGAACGCCGAGCATGAGGGAAAAACTCGGCTCTGTTGCTGGCTTTGCCAGCATTCTTCAAGCGATTTAACATGTGTTGCCATTGGTTTTGCATATATTGCCTTTTTTTAAGGCAATATCAATGCAAGCCTAATGGCAACACATTCTTCATATTTTTCGTGCCTTTTCGTGCTACAACCCTTCATTTTCTTGTTTTTTTTGATCGATTATTTTTTTAAGTATTTTTAACCGTTTTATTATAAACAACTTCCAACACAACTTCATGCATGTCAACTTACCCCAACAAGGTGCGTGTGTTATGTGCAAAACATAGGGTTACACACCCGTTATTAGTGGAGCATAGTTTGCCGTCCTGGGAGCGACAACGTCCTCGTTGTCATACAATAAATACCTGCGGAGCTATTCCAACC
>JAQICX010000162.1 GCA_027858345.1 Kiritimatiellia bacterium
AAAATTATTTTATAAAAACATCACCCAGCAGATGATATTTAAGAAAACCTTTCATTCAGTTTAATTGCAATGTCAAACCATCACAACAAACATAAAGTGCTTATCTTAAATGATTTACATAAATATAATCCGTGTTAATCCGTGTCAATCCGTGGCTGATTAAAAAAATATAGCAATTTAACCGAAAAACTAAGGACAAAATATGATGATGAGTTTAAGACTAAAATAGTTAAACTCTATGAAAATATCTTGCTTGTCACTCAAAGCAACTAATCTGTACCATCCAACTATTCATTCAACTAATTTACGCTAATCAAAAAAATAGCTGGACAAAACCCTAAAAAAACAATAAATATATCCTGCAAAGTATGAAACAAAAATATCCGAAAGAAAAAAATGACAAATAATTATAAAGAAAAATTTATTGAGCACTTAGAAGATAGTATTTCAGGCAACAGATTAATCAAGGTTGTTTTAGGCAAATACAAGGGTGATGAACCAGATTTGCAACGTATTGTTATAAAGCAGATTGCTGTTAAAGAAGAAACTAAACTTTCTTTTGTATATTGTTATAAAACAAAAGAGATTACCAAAAATTTTAAGATTGTTGAAGGCATTGAGAAAATTGCAGCACTTGTTGAATCGCCATTTATGAGTGGTAACTTGTTTTCAACAACGGAAAACATACAGATTATCTACAGCCGAAAAGGTAAGTGTTCATGGAGTTGCAAAAGGGTGTACAATGAGGTTGTAACATCTCAGCAGCATGATCACCAAAAAGAACGTTATGTCGATCAGAATAAGGCTTTTCTGACGGCACTAGGTGTTACTAATGAGAACCATCAGGTTTTGCCGTCAATGTCAAAAAAGTGGAAACAGATAAATAAGTTCCTTGAAATTTTCAAACATGCATATAATTCGTCGCGGCTTGTTGATGCAAAAAAAGTTAGTGTTGCTGATTTTGGTTCGGGCAAAGGATATTTGACGTTTGCCATACACGACCTTCTTCGCGACTCATTTGGTGTGGATGCTCAAGTGACAGGAATTGAATTGCGTGATAATCTGGTAAATTTCTGTAATGATGTTGCAAGTAAGCTGAATATGGATAGTTTGAAGTTTTTTCAGGGCGATGTTAACAGCTATAATCCTGAGAATTTACAGGTTATGATTGCCTTGCATGCTTGCGATACAGCAACGGATCAGGCAATTTTTCTTGGCATCAGATGTGAGTCTGAAATCATAATGTGTGCTCCATGCTGTCACAAGGAGATTAGAAAACAAATCTGCAGTCCAGAGATTATTGAGCCAATACTTAAACATGGTATTCATCTTGGTCAGGAAGCTGAAATGGTTACAGATGGTCTGCGAGCTCTTCTGCTTGAGGCATACGGATATAAGACGCAGATTATTGAATTTATTTCTCTGGAGCATACCGGAAAAAACAAAATGATTCTTGCAGTTAAGCATGATCAACCTGTGGATAGGGAGGCTGTCATGGCAAAGGTCACTAAGGTAAAAGAGTTTTATGGCATCAAAACCCAATGCCTCGAAGAGTTGCTGGCAAAATGGCTACGCCATTAGTGAAGTGATAGGTAGGAAGTAAATAATAATGGTAAATGGTAAATGGTTAATGTTGGAAAAGTTTCAGCCTTCGCTTTTTGAGCGTCCAGCTTTTGTTTTTTAAGCTTCCTACGTCGTCTTGCATACTATGTTGGACACGGATGGCTGACATACCTTCGCAACAGGTCGCTCATGATTTATTTTTCGGTTGGAGATGTGAACGTGCATTTGGATCAATAAAATCAAAGAATTAGGTGTTGCTTTTTGTTTTTTTCCCATGCGTCGCTCTGCGAGCTATGCAGGACATAGTAGGAGATAATTATGAAAATTTTATTTAAAAGGCGGGGTGATCAGGCTTCGCCCGACACAGAGCACTTTTAAGGTAAACCCTACAAAACACCTGCGAATCAACTTTTTAGCTTTGGTTGCAGCATCCGCAACTTTCTTGTCCCGCCGTAGTCTGGAATGACGAAGACTGGAAGAGTGATCACTCTGCGAAAAGGGCATTCAACCAAAAAAAACAGGTACTCCCAAGTTTTTCGTTTGGAACCAGAAACATGTATTTCGATCAATAAAATTAAGAAATGATGGACTGTTTTTTTTCGTTTTGGGTGATGATTCTGAAAATTTGTTTCTTCGGACTTCGATCATAGATCGAACACTATCCCGCTTTGCGGAACTAAACTCGTTAGCTTGCAAATAATGTTGTTCGGGCTAGCTTTGCTAGTTCCGGTCTGCGGAATAGAGTCCGATCTGTGATCGGAGAGTTGTTCAACCGAAAAATTGATGTTTGACAGAAAAAGTGATGATAATGGTTGAGTTTATTATTTGATGGTGGTAGAATTGAAGACAAGTTTAATTAGGGGATAAATATGCAGATAGGGATTACAGGACTTGCAAATGGGGGCAAGACAGTTTTTTTGACATCGTTGCTTTGGCATTTGTCGGAATTGGGAGCAAGCGATTTTATATTAGATGGAAATGTTGGTCTTACAGATTTTCGTGAGCGTCCTTTTAGAGAGAAGGGTGTTGATTTATTTCCGTTTGAGGAGTATCGAGATGCACTTGTTCGCGGAGGAGTGTGGCCAAGTAAGACGACTGATTGCTATAAATATTCATGTGTGTTTGTTCGCGAAGACTGGACGCGAATTGGTTTTCGGCGGATAAACCGGATGCGGAAGCTGAAATTGTCCACGCATCAATATTTCAACTTTTTTGATTTTGGTGGGGAGCGTATTGCGGATGCGGCAATTGCGGGTTACAAAGAATATGCAGATTGGTCAGACCATATGTTTCGTCATTTCAGGAGTCATGCAGATTATAGGCAGGCTGTCGGAGGATACCTGAAGATTCTGGAAAAGTTAATGAGCATAGAACATAATGGTTATGATGAAGTTGTGCATTCATATAAGCTAACTTTGTCGGCTTTGATTCATGGATATAAGCCATTGATTTCGCCATCCACTTTTCTGCTGGACACTTCAGGGAGTGTTGCTGCACCAGCTTCTGATGAGGCACTTGCAGAAAGCCGTTTTTCCGGTTTGGATAAGGATTGTCAGTTTGCACCGCTACCTTCAGATTTTCGACAGAAGTATCCTGCTGTTGCACACAAAATGTCAAAATATTATCAGCTTTATCGAAAAGAGGTTGCACTGCCGTTATTCAAGGAAATTGGAAAATCCAAGAGGTTGGTTGTTCTTGTTGATATTCCTTCGTTATTGGCAGGAGGTGTGGGGCGTTATAATGATAATCGCCAGATTATGCTTGACCTGTTTGATGCACTCCGAAAAGATTCATATATGCACAAACTTCTACATAAATTGCTTTCATTTTGGACCGGAGATCTTAAGAAGGTGGCATTTGTTGCAACGAAGGCGGATCTTGTTCGTGGAGATGATGTTCAGGATGGTCGCTTGGAGGGATTGCTGCGTCAGATGACTATTCGTGCACAGAGAATGCTTCCTGATGTTGAATTTGGCTGGTTTGTATGCAGTGCGGTGGTCTCCACGCGTCAGGGTAAGGATGGAAAATTGATTGGAAGGACTGTATTAAATAATCCAGAACAGAAAGAGGTTGAGTTTTCAGTTCCGAAGTTGCCTGAATGCTGGCCGGATGATTGGGCTGCCGGGGAATATCCTTTCGTTTCTGTGCTGCCGAAGGTTGCAAAGAATCTGCAGATTCCGCCTGGGCATTATGGAATGGATAGGCTTTTCGACTTTTTGATTTAAAGGTGCTGGCTCCGCCAGCAGTGCTAGGTGATAAGTGGGAAGTAAATAATAATTGTAAATGGTTAATGGTAAGTTTTAGCCACGGATTAACACTGATTTTCACGGATAAAGACAAAAGAGTTTTTACTGCGCAAGGCTTAGGGCGGACGAGCTGCAACCAAAGCTGGCGGAGCCAGCAGATTAAGGTTAAGATTAAGGTTAAGGTTGGAATAGCTCCGCAGGTATGATAATTAGTTTATAGTAAATAGTAAATGGTTCACAGCCGTGGGCAGGAAATCGCTTTGCTCATGTTATTATTATGCAATTATGCGAGCTGGAGCTCGGCGTTCCAGGAGAACGTCCAACATCGAACGTTCAACGTCCAATCGACCAACGGGAGAACAGCTTTAGGTAGGTCATTACACTACGTTTCATTGCTGTCGCAGGCTCCAGCCTCACTTCCTCTGGTTGTGTGCCCTAAAGCAACGATCCCGCAGAGCGGGAGAAGTGGTCATATTAAATGAAGAACCCCTCCGTCCTCGTTCCTCGGACACCTCCCCTAAAAGTGGGAGGAGCTTTGGCGGACAAGGGCTGAATTACGGTTTCAACCTGTAGCGTCGGGCGTTGACCGACGAAAAAAGTTGGGATAAATGACTTAAGTTTTTTAGGGCTGACAGCCCGTGATATCACAGCCTAGGGCAACGCCCTAGGGTAAATAATAAAGAATAGGATTTTAACCTGCTCACGGCAGTGCGTTTCGTAGCTCTTAGAGCGAAGAAAAAAGAGACCTGACTGTACACCGTAAACTATACACTTTTTTGTAAAATTTACAAAAAAAATAGGAGTTTTTATGAATGAAGAAAATGAAAATAATTTGAGAAGGGATGGAGATTCCGGGCTTGGGAGTCCAGAGTTTGCGCCATCGGATGCACGGGTTTTGAGTGATGCAGAGAGTGCGAAATATCAGAAGCAGGTTGAGGAACAACTTCGTCGACAGGCAGAAGAGATGCTTGCGGAGCTTGAGGAGGCGCAGGGGTGGAAGCTGCCGGCAGGTTTGCGTCGTTTCGGCTCTGTCTTTATGCTTGTTGCAGCAGCTTTAATGGGTGTGTTTCTTATAACAGAAACTGTACAGTTTTTTGCGAATCTTCATACATTGCCTTTGTGGGCGCAGTATCTGACAACAATATGTTTTGGTTTGTTTGGACTAATTCTTGTTTTTGTTGTTTTGGGACTTTTCTGGAATATTGTTAAACTTCAGAGTTCTCCAAGAGTGAATCTTAAGGCAATCAAAGTGTTGGCGGATAGGCAGCAGATGCAGTGCTTTGCGGCAGAAAAAAGTGGAGAGGCAAAGGTTATTCTGGAAAAATATCTTCATAAGTATCCCGTAACCGAAAAAGCTCGCAGGAAAATGTTGTCGGCAGGAATGAAGGAGAAGGATTGGGATGCATTGACTGCCGGGCGGGAACGTCTTCTGGATTCAGCCATTCCGTTGGCGGATGTTCAATGGATAGATGAATTTCAGCGTTGTTTTCAGAACATTCTTGATGATGCCGCAAGGCGTAGGGTTCGGCAGTATGCCTCCCGTATTGGTGTTGGGACTGCCATTTCACCAATTGCTATGCTTGATCGCATGATTGTTCTATATGGATGCAGTGCAATGGTTAAAGATTTGTTTGTCTACTACAATCTTCGTCCTGCATTGGGTCAGACGCTGGTTGTATTGTCCCGCAGTGTGGTTTATGCATATATGAGCGGTCTGGTTGAAGATGCGACAGAGTCGGCAGTGGATGTTATTGCTGATTCAATTTCAGAATTTGGCGGAGAAGGAGTTGGTGTCCTTATGGGGTCGGTTGGCAGTGTTGTGAGTGCAAAGGGTGCAGAGGCAACCTTGAATGGCGTGTTGCTGTGGCGTCTGGGAAAGCGCTCCATCACGCTTCTGCAGCCAGTTAGAAAATAGGGAAGTTGCCAGAAGATTAAGGTTAAGGTTAAGATTAAGGGTGGAATAGCTCCGCAGGTATTATTAAAATACATTTTCGCAAGATCCGCTTAACCTGCGTCATCAGCATTCCTTGTTGAATATCTGAACATTTGCATGCTGGTTCATGTACCTAGAAATCCTGGAAAGGTAAAGGTCTGTAAGCATCCGGTATTATATCCTACATTGATTGATCTTCTCAACTTTCCCGGGCAGCCGATTATTTATTGCTATTTTTAGGTTGACACAATAGGTACTTATAGTGTAAAAACTCCCCGCTTAATTGATGTACGAACATTTTGTTAAACATCACCAGCCATTTCAAACTCCCCCGGCAGCGAGTAAATGTGTTAAAATTTTGCCGGCAGGAAAACCAAATGGATAAAAATAACAACGTCTTTAGTCAACTATTACCAGAACTATCTCGTGCAGTATCAGAAGCTGGCTACAAAACCCCATCTCCAATACAAGCTCAATCCATTCCGCTGTTACTTGAGGGCCATGACATGATTGGATGCGCACAAACAGGAACAGGGAAAACTGCGGCATTTACTCTGCCTATTCTTCAGTATCTTCTGAAAAGCAGAAAAGGGTCCGTTTCAAAAAAGCCGCGGGTACTAATTATAACACCAACCCGTGAACTTGCCGCCCAGATTCGGAATAGTGTGGCCAAATATGGCAAACACACAAGGATTTCACATACAGTCATCTTTGGAGGTGTAGGACAAAACCCACAGGTTAAAGCTCTAAGGAGCGGTGTAGATATCCTTGTGGCAACACCAGGTCGTCTATTGGACCTCATGAATCAGAAATATATTGATCTAAGTCAGATTGAGATATTTGTACTTGATGAAGCAGACCGCATGCTTGATATGGGCTTTTTCCCAGACATAAAAAGGGTTATTGCTAAATTACCCAAGAAAAAACAATCCCTTTTCTTTTCAGCGACAATGGAACGTAAAGTTGTTGAACTTGCACGTACATTAGTGCGTAACCCAAAACACGTAACCATTGAACCAGAAAAACTAACTTTAGACATTATAGAACAAAAAATAATGTTTGTTTCAAAGAAAAACAAAGAAAAACTAATAGTTAAACTCTTAAACCATGATGATATGAAACGTGTAATAGTCTTTGTTCAGATGAAACACATGGCCAACAAAGTAGTTCTTACACTAGAGAAAGCAGGTATCTCAGCTGCAGCTATTCATGGCAATAAAAGCCAGACTGCGCGTACAAAGGCATTAGCAAACTTCAAAGCAGGAAAAATACGGGTACTGGTTGCCACAGATATTGCCGCACGCGGCATAGATGTTGATAAAATCTCACATGTCATCAACTACGACTTGCCTGGTGAGCCGGAAACTTATGTACACCGTATAGGGCGTACGGCACGAGCAGGTAACGAAGGTGATGCTATTTCTTTTTGTTGTGCAACAGAACGTAACGACCTAAATGCAATTGAAAAGTTCATTAAACGTCCTATTCCTGTCGATAGTGAACATTCGCTCCATTGTGAAGAATCACAAAATGCAACCGGAATAGATGCTAAACCTGCCGCAAAAAAAAGTCGCGGTAAAGGCAATGGATTCAACCGAAATAGAATCGGTAAAAAAGCAGCAAACAACAGGCCTTTCAAAAAACGCCGTCGGTAGTAAAAGGTTAAAAGAACAACGACTACTTGACGACAGGACATCGGGACTACGTTCTGGCTTGTTATCCTGATTCCCGAGCCGGGGCGACTCGGCTACAGGGTTAGACTGCAAGTTAAACTTTGACCTGTAATTTTCACCCCTCCGTCTCGCATTGCTCGCCACCTCCCCTTAGCAAGGGGAGGAGCTAATACGTCCTCGGCGTCCATTGTTTTTTATTCGAAATGATCACTACGTCTCTGCGAGAAACATCCTACTTCCCACTTATTACCTAGCACTGCTGGCTTCACCAGCACTTAACCTTAACCTTAACCTTAATCTTAATCTGCTGGCGGCCTGTCGCGCCGTAGGAACGAAGGCGGAAGCCAGCATCACAATTCATTCTTGTTGTGCAGGTTGTGGTAGATGCCTTTTTGGGCAATTAATTCGTCGTGGGAGCCAGCCTCTGCAATTGTTTTGTTGCTAAGAACAATAATTTTGTCGCAATTTCTGACAGTGCTAAGTCTATGAGCAATAATTAGTGCTGTTCGACCTTTCAGCATGCTATCAATACTTTCCTGAATCATCATCTCTGTTACTGTATCAACAGCACTTGTTGCCTCGTCAAGAATTACAATCTTTGGGTCTTTTAAGAAAACACGTGCAATTGCAAGTCGTTGTTTTTGCCCGCCGGAGAGTTTGACACCACGTTCTCCAACTCGAGTGTCAAACTTTTTAGGTAGTTCGAGGATAGAGTCGTAAATATTTGCAGCCTTGCAGGCATCTATAATCTGCTGTTTTGTGCTTTTGGGTGATACAAACTTGAAGTTGTCAAAAATTGTTCCATAGAAAAGAAATGTTTCTTGAAAAACAATACCAATATTAGCTCGAACGCTTCTCTGTCTGCAATCAGCAATATCTATCCCATCAATTAATATTTTTCCACTGTCTGTGTTATAAAAACGCATTAACATTGATATGAGAGTACTTTTCCCTCCTCCTGAAGGACCTACTATGGCAATCTTTTCTCCGGGATTTATGGAGAGATTTATATTCTCTAGGACAGTATTTCCTTTTTCATATGAGAAGTTCACATTTTGGAATTCAACTTTTCCGTTGACATCTTCATGTTTAAGTTTTCTTGCATTGGATTTGTCTTTTATATCATGCTCAACTTCAAGAAAGTCAACAATTCTTTCTAATGATACCATTCCGCGCTGAATAACATTGTAAAAGTTAAGTAGACTGTTCAGAGGATTGAATAAGAAACCTGAGAGAGCAATAAAGGAAGTTAGAACACCAACGGTAATATTTGCAGTTCCGCTAATCATAAAGATTCCCCCCACTACAGCAATCAGAATTATCCCAAGGTCTTTAGCACCATAGTTAATCTGATGGTTGACACTAAAGATTTTCATAATGTCATTTTCAAGTTTTTGAGCTTTTCCGCTTACTTCATTGTATTTCTTCTCGGACTTCTGCTCCATATTAAAAGCTTTAACCTCTTTTACACCGGTAATTGCTTCCTGAATATATGAGTTGATTTGAGAGCGATTTTCACGTTGTTCCCTATACATGGGTTTCAATTTTAGTTTGATATTAATCAGGGCAAAAACAATCAAAGGAACTGGTATGATTGCAACACAGAACAGCACTGGAGACATCAGAATCATAAGAATTGGGGCGAAGATAAGATGTATAAGCTGGTATGTGAGCCCAAAGCTTTGTCTTAAGAGCATGCTGACATTTTCCACATCGCCGACAGCTTTTGTCATCACTGTTCCAACTCTTTCTGAATTCAGATAGCCCAAAGAAAGTTTGTTGATATGATTGTGGATCTTTGCCCTGATATCAAATAGAATACTTTCAACGCTTTTTGTTCCTAATCGCCACATAATTACGCCAATAGAATTGGCGATGACAAGTAGAATAATTACAGCAGTCAGAAACCATATGCTTATAACAATTTTTTTATGTGTATCAGTACCTTCTGGGATACTCTGTATTACCTTCCCAAATGTTTTTACATTGTTACCAAGAAGAACAAGGTCAATATAGTATCGCACAGAATATGCCGGCAGGAGATTGAACAGAGAGTTGAGAAAGTATAAAAGGTATACTGTTCTCAAAGGTTTTTTGTATGGTTTAACAAAAGTCCAGAAATGTCTTATGTATTTTGTTTTTTCACTCATATTCAGTTAGACTGTTAGTCCGTTAGATAGTTGGGTGGTTTCCCGAGGTCTGCTGACCTCGGCTACAGACGTTAAACTGTAAAATTATGTTTATTTGTAGTTTTCCATTGCTCCGCTATTGTTCCCAATGCAAAACATGTTCCGCCATTGTTCATCTGTGGTTTGTCATGTTTTTAGCCATTTACTATTTACCATTAACCATCGACCGTTTACATTTTTTTAATCAAGCAGTTTGTAGTCGATGATTTTTTCACACATTCTTAGTGAATGATGGTCGCATTTAAACATGTACCCTTTTCTGCGTTCTGTTGCGATACCTTTGGGATCAACCCTTGAAAATATTCCATTGAATTCGTCATCAATAAAGTATTTAAAGTAAAAGTCCAACATTTTCTCCGCTACATCGGTGTAATCGGTATCATACATTTTATTTGCAACAAATGTATTAAGGATTGCTTCTGACTGACTCCAGAATGAACTGTTTTCAGAACTCATCATCTCTCTTAGATAAAAATCATTTCTGAAGCATCCACCAAGTTTTGCATTTGATCTTTCCAAGCAGATGTTTGTGAGGTTTTCACCATGTTCGTGTAGGAATTGAAGTGGTTCTTCCATAACTTTTTCACCCTCATACAAAAAACCAATCCACTCCATTGGATGAGCAAGAGTGTCGCCAAAGTACATTACATGTTTTGCCATGGTTAAATCATCGTTGATACCATCTGGAGTTATCATATATTCATAGTTAAAGAATTTGTTGGCAAACATGTCTTGAACATCAAGCAATATTTTTCCTATCTCAGCTTTTTCAACAAGAAATTTCTTCTCCTCAAAAATATTTTTTGCACAGCAGAGAAGATTCACGGTCGCTTCTGCATGATGTAAAAAAGTGTTACCATTTTTCTTTTTGCCCGTTTGTGCTTCATAGTCGTAATAAGCATAGCAACCATTTTCTCTGTATTCGCCATCATTTGCTTTGTGCATTGAGTTAAGATACAAGGTTTTTGCTTTTTGGTAGGCTTCCTTGTCTGCAAAAACAGTTGCAAATTTTGAGAGTCCAATAACAGCATAGAAATGATCATACATCTTGGCATATTCCCCATCAGGTTCCTTGCGCATAGTGTATCTGGATTTTACAGTCGGGTAAAGCCCTTCTCTTTTTTCAAAGACAGTATCCAATGTGTTATATAGATGGTAAGCAATCTCTTTGGAGCCCTCAATACCATATTTTGCACCAACAGAAAAATTATACATTTGTCTTACATGCATTAAAAAGCATTTGACACCAACGTCTGTTGCTTCTTGAGTCAGTGGTTTTATATAAAAATGAATGCCGCCATTGTCATAATCAACAGCATTTTCCCAATAGTTTAGGATATATCTGATGTGGTCGTGGAAGTTTTGGTAGTCGTATTTCATAAGATTTTCTTTCTTTTCTTTATTATTGGAGAAAAATATATCATACATCTTTTTTTGTCAACGATATTAAACAAAAAATCTTCTGTTTTATCACCCAACGGGCGATAAATACGAAAAGTAATTTAATATGACGATGTTTTTCATGCTGTCACGCAGGTGATCATCGTCGCTCCCTGCAAAAAGATAAGGCAGGAACGCAGGTCTGGGAAGGGTAGCGTCCCCGTCGACTTAAAGAGGTGTTTAATCGAAAGACCAATGACAGAAGAACACCCCTACGGTGCTGGCTTCGTCGGCGTATTCAAAATTGGATGTTGGACGTTGAATGTTCGATGTTCTAAACTCTTCAAATGACCTAAATAGGAAAAAGTGTTTTTTGTATATGACTTCTTTTCTTGTTTTATTGACAATGAGGACATTGTCGCTCCCTTTTTACCAAGACAACGTTTATTTGTGTGCAGGGAGCGACGATGTCCTCATCGTCATAAGTACGTTCAACCGAAAAATTGAGGGAAAAAGTTGGTGTTTTTTTAATAAACTTGCATTTTTGGTGAGTTTGTATTATTATTGTCATCTTTATAAATGAGGAAGACTAATAATGAATGACACCGTTATATACGCAGGAACCTTTGATCCGCTGACTTTGGGGCACTATGATTTGATTGAGCGTTCTGCAGAGATTTTTGATAATGTAATTCTAGCTGTTGCCAGGAGTACACCTAAAAACTGTATGTTTAGTTTGGAAGAACGAGTTGACATGGCGAGATTGGCAACGTTGGAGTTAGATAATGTTGAGGTGGATGTGCTTGACGGTATGCTTGTGGATTATGCCGCAAAAAGAAATGTTCGTCTGTTAATTCGAGGTTTGCGTGCTTATTCTGATTTTGAATATGAGTTTCAGATGGCTTTGACAAACAGAAAATTGAAACCAGAGATTGAAACTATGTTTATGATGCCTAAAGAAGTTCATAGTTATGTCAGCTCAAGTATTGTCAGGGAGATTGCTAAGGCTGGTGGAGATACGAACGATTTTGTGCCGGAAGAGGTTCAAAAAATGATTTTAAAGAAAGTGAAAGAATTGTGATTTAGTTGGGATATCGCACGAAGGCACGAAGAACTTAGGGCGGCATAGGCGCAACCAAAGCTGGCGTTGCCAGCAGGTTAATAAGATTAAGATTGAGGAACCCCTCCGACCTCGCAGGCGAGGTCACCTCCCCTAAAAGAGGGAGGAGTTGTTGCGGTGCTTATTGAATTAATTCTCGTGCGAGAATATTAAAATAGATAAATTTATTGGATAGTAAAAATGATTGTACATTTAGATAAGTTACCAGAGTATGGAAGTAAGGAATTTTCAGGTGAGATTGCACCGGAATTGCTTGATTTGGCCGATGATAAAGATGTGAAACTGCTCTCAGGCCTAAAATATGACTTGAAAATTCAAAAACTTGATACGGAAGTGCTCGTTCGGGGGTGCATCTCTTTAGATGTTGAAGTTCAATGTGTTAGATGTAATTGTACCTTTGTGGAAACAGTTGAAATTCCAAAATTCTGCAAATCTTTTGAAATAAAAGATGGGAAAAATGAAGAACTTGACTTGACCTTTGAACTAAGAGAAGATATCATACTTGCTTTTTCTTTGTATCCCCTCTGTTCTGAGGAGTGCAAAGGAGTATGTACAATTTGTGGTAAAAATTTAAATAGTGATGAATGCAATTGCTCACGGGAGTCTGAAAACAGATGGAGCGAATTGGATAACTTAGATATATAAAGTAAGGAGTATAAGAGATGGCAGTACCAAAGAGAAAATCATCTAAATCGGTGGTTCGTACTCGTAAGAGAACAATTAAGGCTAAAGTTACAGGAACAGCAGCATGTCCTGAGTGTGGTGCTTTTAAAGAACTACATAGAGCATGTAAAGCTTGTGGTTACTATAAAGGTAAGCAAGTTATTAATGTTGAAGCTGTTTAGCTAGAGGATTCTGTTCGATTCACAACCATTTGTTTAACAAATTGTTGTATTGTTTTAAACGCATGAGCAGTGCTGGTTTTTACCAAAAAGCTTGCATATGAATTTTAATATAAATTTATGCAGTTTATGAATTTGTAATGTGATATTAGGAACCAGCTTGCTGAGGCTTGACGAATGTCAAGCAACGTAGTGTAGCGAAGTGGCCTAACTCTTGCTTTGCAGCATGTTACCTTTAGCGGGCTAAAGGCGAAAATGCTTTAAATCAAGATTTCACGTAATCTAACATTAAACAGGAACCTCTTGTGAAAATAATAAGGTTATAAAGTTCTTTAAAAATGGGAACTTGCCGAGCTATTCTTAAATATATATAGTATATAATAGTATATAAAAGAATATTTCGGCAAACTTGTTATTTTTTTTTGTGGATTTAGGGTAGGGTTTATAGTGTCGTGATAACACTTTGACATTTTTTGAATTTTTGTCATAATCAACTATTCTATATTAATATAATTTAGGGAAACAAATGAAAATAGCTCTTGATGCAATGGGTGGAGATTTCGCACCTGCAGAAATAGTTCAGGGTGCAGTGACTGCAGCAAAAACTTTGCCGTCAGTTACAAAAATCATCTTGGTTGGTGATGAAAAGGCAATTAAGAATGAATTGACACATTCAAAGTCTTCGGTGTTGAGTAAATTAGAAATATTTCATGCTTCAGAAGTTATTGGCATGGATGAGGCACCAGCTAAAGCCGTTCGTTCCAAAAAAGATTCTTCAATAAACAGAGCCGTTGAGTTGGTTAAGGCTGGAGAAGCAGATGCATTTCTGTCGGCTGGTAACACAGGAGCAGCCATGGTTGCGTCAACTTTAAGACTAAGAGCTTTAAAAGGAATAGAGAGACCTGCAATTGCAACTGCTTTCCCTACTCTGCAGGACCCAATGGTTCTAATTGATGCTGGTGCCAACATGGATTGTTCCGCTAAGCAACTTTTTCAGTTTGCGATTATGGGTGCACAATATTCAAAACTAATTCTTGGCAAGAAAGATCCTGTTGTTGGGCTTTTGAGTATTGGCGGGGAAGATTCAAAGGGTAATGAAATAACCAAAGAGGCATTCCGAATGCTTTCAAATTCAAATTTAAATTTCAAAGGTAATGTTGAGGGACATGATTTGTTTCATGGAGATATTGATGTTATTACATGTGATGGTTTTGTGGGAAATGTGGTTTTAAAAACTTGTGAGAGTACAGCAAAAGCTGTGACTGACTGGATTAAACTGGAGACCAAAAAGTCACCATTTAGAATTTTAGGAGCTTTGATGATGCGTGGTGCATTCCATGCAGTAAAGAAGCATGTTGATGCAGAACAACATGGTGGAGCACCATTATTGGGTGTTAATGGAGTTTCTATTATCACTCATGGTTCTACATCTCGCCGAGGGATTGTAAATGCAATCAGAGTTGCATCTGAATCAATTCACAATCATTTAAACGATGCAATTGAAAATGAAATTGCAGTTAACCAAAATATAGGAAAAATATAGATGAATGTTGCTATACAGGGCCTAGGAACTTACCTACCCGAAAGAATTTTGACAAATCATGATTTGGAAGCTATGGTTGAAACTTCTGATGAATGGATCACGACAAGAACAGGAATTAAAGAACGTCATATTGCAGCCGAAGGTGAAACTGCATCCGATATGGCAGCAAAAGCCGCAAATATTGCTTTAGAAAATGCAGGTATCACAGCCGAAGATGTTGACTTGATTGTTTTAGGAACAATCACTCCTGACCAGCAACTGCCTGCGACTGCATGTTTTGTTCAGGAGAAAATTGGAGCAAAGAATGCATTTGCATTTGATGTTCAGGCTGCTTGCACAGGGTTTATATATGCAACATCAATTGCAGAGCAGTATATTAAAGCGGGAACGGTTAAAACAGCTCTTGTTGTCAATACTGAAAAACTAAGTGCAGTAACAAATTGGGAAGATAGAGAAACATGTGTGCTTTTTGGAGATGGAGCTAGTGCTGTTGTTCTTCAGGAAGCTACGGGGGATGAAAAGGGAATTATGTCATCAATTTTAAAATCAGATGGCAAATATACAGATCTTCTTAGAATTGAAACAGGTGGTAGCAATGAACCAGTTACAGCAGAAAACGTTGGAGAGAATCGTCATAAGATGATGATGTCCGGAAGAGAAGTGTTTAAGCTTGCTGTTGGTAGTATGGTATCAGTAGGTAAAGAAGCTTTGGAAGCTGCTGGAGTTGATGTGAATGAAATCAAATATGTGATTCCTCATCAAGCAAACATGCGTATTATATCCTCAATTTCTTCAAAACTAAAATTAGATTTAGATGAACATTTTTATAATAATTTGCCTAGAGTCGGAAACACTTCAAGTGCGTCTATTCTACTTGCCTTAGCAGAAGCCATTGAAGCTGGTAAAATTGAAAAGGGTGATAAACTTCTTTTTGTTGCATTTGGTGGTGGCTTGACTTGGGGAGCAATGGTTGTTGAGATATAACAAATAAAAAATTAAGGAAAAGTATATTATGTCTAAAAAAGCATTTCTATTTTCAGGACAGGGTTCTCAATTCGTTGGAATGGGTAAAGATCTGTGCGATGCATATCCACAATGTGCTGACTTGTTTAAAAAAGCAGATGAAATTCTAGGATACAGTATTTCTGATATCTGTTTCAATGGTCCAGTGGAAGAATTAACAAAGACAAATAACTGTCAACCAGGCATTTTTGTTATGAGTGCAGTTTGCTACGAAGCTCTAAAAGCCAACAAAAGCGATTTATCCATTGATGAAGTTGCAGGTTTGAGCCTTGGTGAATGGTCGGCTCTTTATGTTGCAGGTGTTTTGTCTTTTGAAGATACACTAAAGATTTTGGAAGCTAGAGGTCGTTTCATGCAGGAAGCATGTGATGCAACAGAAGGTTCTATGCTTAGTATCATGGGGTCTCTGACTGCAGAGCAGATTCAAGCAATTGCTGATGAAGCTGGTGTTGATATCTCAAACCTTAATTCAGCACAACAAACAGTCCTTTCAGGTGACAAAGCGGGCATTGAAAATGCAGCTAAGATTGCACTTGAAGCTGGTGCCAAGCGAGCAATTGTTTTACAAG
The DNA here is from genome assembly GCA_027858345.1 of Kiritimatiellia bacterium. Classification (GTDB taxonomy): domain Bacteria; phylum Verrucomicrobiota; class Kiritimatiellia; order JAQICX01; family JAQICX01; genus JAQICX01. Next base: position 16,082 of record JAQICX010000162.1, read on the forward strand.
TTGCAGGTGCATATCATTCAAGACTTATGGATAGTGCTGCAGAAAAACTTGAAGCAGCAATTGCTGATATTAAATTTGCTGAGCCAAAGATTCCTGTTTACTCAAATGCAACAGGTAAGTTACATACAACTCCAGAAGAGATTAAAGCTGCTATGATTGCCCAGGTTAATAAGACTGTTCGCTGGGTTGATTGTGTTGAAGGCTTGGTTGCTGATGGTGTGACATCGGTTCTAGAAGTTGGTCCTGGTAGAGTATTATCAGGATTAGTTAAGAAAATTGACAGTTCTTTGGAGGTTGATAACATTCAAGATGTTAAATCTCTTGAAATATATTTAGAAAAATAGTAGTATACGAATAATTATTTAATTGAGGAAAAATAATGGCTGATTTAAAAGACAAAGTAGCGGTTGTAACAGGTGCAGCTCGTGGTATTGGACAGGCAATTGCCGTAAAACTTGCATCATGTGGTGCAAATGTTGTTCTGTGTGACTTAAAAGAAGAATGGTTGGAAGAAACTGTTGCTTTGGTTAAGGAACAAGGCGTTGAAGTTTTAACATATTCTGTAAATGTGATTGATGGCGAAGCTGTTAAAGAAGTTGTTGCTGATGTTGTAAAAACATGTGGAAAAATTGATATTTTAGTTAATAATGCGGGCATTACAAAAGATACATTGCTATCTAGAATGTCGGAAGAAGATTGGGATGCTGTTTTAGATGTAAATTTAAAAGGTACGTTCTTGTTCACTAAAGCAGTGGCAAGACCTATGATGAAACAGCGTTACGGGGCAATAGTTAATATTGCTTCTATTATTGGACTTATTGGTAATGCAGGACAAGCTAATTATGCTGCATCAAAAGGTGGTGTGATTGCTTTAACAAAATCTGTTGCTAAGGAATTAGCTTCTAGAAATGTTAGAGCAAACGCAGTTGCTCCGGGATTTATTGATACCGCGATGACTAAAGACCTACCTGAAGATGTAAAAAATCAGATGATGTCTGCAATTCCTATGAAGAAACTTGGTCAACCTGAAGATATTGCTAACGTTGTTGCATTTCTCGCAGGTAGTGACTCATCATACATGACCGGACAGGTTCTTACTGTCAGTGGTGGCATGGTGATGTAATTAAAAAACAAACTAAGGAGTAGTAAAATGGCTCTTGAAGATAAAGTAAAAGATATAATTGTTGATCAGCTTGAAGTTAACGCTGAGCAAGTAACTCCAGAAGCATCCCTAATCGAAGATTTGGGAGCTGATTCACTAGATACTGTTGAATTAGTTATGGCTTTTGAAGAAGAGTTCAACGCTGAAATCCCAGATGAAGATGCTGAAAAACTATCAACAGTTGGCGGAATTATCGAGTACCTAAAAGGTAAAGGTATTGACGCTTAATCTGCGAAGTAGAAAAAAAGCAGGGGTTCTCCTCGGAGACCCCTTTTACTCCATTTTAACTATTTTTAAATGAGTATTCCTTAAGTAAATAATAAGATAGATAAGAAGATTTTAGATTATGAAGAGAGTAGTAGTAACAGGTTTAGGAGTTGTTTCTCCGGTGGGTTCCTCAAAAGATACTTTTTGGAACAGTATAGTTAATGGTCAATCCGGAATTGGCAAAATTACAAAATTTGACGCCTCAGAATTTACGGCACAGATTGCTGGCGAAGTAAAAGGTTTGGATATTGACAAGTATATTCCTAGCCGTAAAGATCGTCGTAGAATGGATAATTTCTGCCAGTATGCAATTGCAGCGTCGAAGATGGCGGCTGAAGACTCTGGAATTGATTTCTCAGCTGAAGATCCAACAATGATGGGAGCTATCATAGGTTCAGGCATCGGGGGCATCCAGTTGCTTCAGGATCAGGATAGACAAATTGCTGAGAAGGGTCCAAGTCGGGCTTCTCCATTTTTAATTCCAATGATGATTCCTAATATTGTTCCAGGTATGGTTGCAATAGAGTATAACCTTCAAGGTCCAAACTTTTCAATAGTGACAGCTTGTGCAACAGCTGCACATTCAATTGGTGAAGCATATAGAATCATTGAAAGAGGCGAATGTGACGTTATGTTTGCTGGTGGTTCAGAAGCATCAATTGCTGAGCTTGGTTTAGCAGGTTTTTGCTCTATGAAAGCATTGAGTACACGCAATGACAGTCCAGAAACTGCAAGTCGTCCTTTTGATGCTGAACGAGATGGTTTTGTAATGGGTGAAGGCGGTGCTATTCTTGTCATTGAAGAATATGAGCATGCTAAAGCACGTGGTGCAGATATTTATTGTGAAATTTCAGGTTTTGGTATGACATGCGATGCATTTCATATCACAGCTCCAATGGATTCTGGTGATGGTTGCCGCAGAGCAATACTAAAAGCTATGAATGACTCAAGTTTTAATCCTGAAGACATTGATTATATCAATGCTCATGGAACAAGTACACCTTTGAATGACAAAACTGAGACAGCAGGTATAAAAGGTGCATTGGGAGATGCAGCATATAAGACAGCTGTAAGCTCAACAAAATCTATGACAGGTCACCTTCTTGGTGCTGCCGCAGGTGTTGAGTCAATTGCTTGCTGTCTTGCAATTAAGCATGGCATAATTCCTCCAACAATTAACTACACAACTCCAGATCCTCTATGTGATCTTGATTATGTACCAAATATTGCTCGTGAAGCTGATGTTAAGGCTTGCTTAAACAATTCTCTGGGTTTCGGCGGACATAATGCATGTCTGGCTTTTAAGGCATTGTAAAGTTTATGTTGATGAAAAGCTCGCATTTGCGAGCTTTTTTTTTGGAGCAACAGTTAGTCATACTGCAGAATACAGTTCTAACAGTCTAATTTCGCCAGCAGGTTAAGATAAAGATTAAGGTTGAGTGCTGACTTTACGTCAGCGGAATTAATGAAGAGCGTTGCTCTTTGCTTATATATTCCTAGGGCGTTGCCCTAGGCTCTGTTGTTTCGGGCTGTCAGCCCTGATGACTTGCTTTTGCGAGTTCTGTCATGAGAAGCCTAGGGTAATCCCGCCTGGAGCAACCCTAGGAAAACAAAATAACAGCATTTGTATTCTGATGGAAGACATCAAACAGATGAACGCTCAACGAGCAACGTTTAGCGAGTTTTAGTCCAGAGTCGTGAGTCCAGAGTCCTAGTATATGCTAGCTTTACTAGCCCCACGACTTCATGCTAGAAAAACTAACAAACAAACTAACGGTCTAACTGTCTAACGGTCTGACTGTCTAACTGTCTAACGAATTAACTGTCTGACGAATATATGATTGATACAGAAAAAGACAATAGAAAATTAGTTGAGAGAGCAATTCTTATTGAGATATATGACAATAAGAAAGTTTTTGAGAACGAGATTGATGAGCATCTTGAAGAACTTGCCGACCTTGTTAAAAATCTTAATATTCCAATTATTGGTGAAAAAGTTGTCAAATTAAGAAAGCTCAATGCCAGATATATTGTTGGCTCAGGAAAAGCACAAGAAATTTCAGATCTTGCCAAGGCAATGGAAGCAGATTGCTTAATTTTTGATACCGACCTTACACCATCTCAACAAAGAAACTGGGAAGCATTAACCAAAATTTGTGTTATTGATCGCCAGGAAGTGATTTTGGATATCTTTGCTAATAGAGCATCTACCAGAGAAGCCATACTTCAAGTTCAACTTGCACGTATGCAATACTCACTGCCTCGTTTAACCAGAGCCTGGACTCATCTTGGTCGTCAGCAAGGTGGAGCAAAGGGTACTAGAGGCGAAGGTGAAAAGCAGATTGAAATTGACCGGCGTCTTATTCAGCACAAAATTACATCATTGAAGAAAGAGTTGCTGGAAGTTGGCAAACGTCGTGCAACACAACGAAAAAGTCGAACACGTAATGAAATTCCTCATGCGGCCATTGTTGGCTACACAAATGCCGGTAAATCATCTCTATTGAATAAACTGTCCGATTCAGATGTTCTTGCAGAAGATAAACTGTTTGCAACCCTTGATCCAACAACTCGTAAAATTCTTTTACCAAATAAACTGCCATTGTTGCTTACAGACACGGTGGGGTTTGTTAGGAAGCTTCCACACAACCTTGTGGAATCATTCAATTCCACCCTTGAAGAAGCTGTTCTTGCAGACTTTTTAATCATTGTTATCGATGTCAGCAGTCCCTATATTTATGATCACTGGTATACTACCACATCAGTTTTGAAAAAGCTTGGAGCAAAAGACAAACCAATAATTGTTGTGTTCAATAAAATTGATCAACAAGATGATTTGGAATTGCTTGAGCAGCTCGAAGAAGAGTTTGAAGATAAAGTTTTTGTTTCAACATATACAGGTGTTGGTATTGAAGAACTGCAGAATAAGCTTATTGACTATGTATCAAAGAAAGCTAATATAATAAATCTGATTATTCCACCAGCATGCTCAGACTTGATTGCTCTTGCTCATGCAAAGGGTGTTGTACTTGATTCAGAATTTATGGATAACGGCAATGCCAGAATGAGCATTAATATCGGTTCAGACTATCAGAAGTTGTTTAAGGGATTTATAGTTGCCGGCTCCGCCTGCAGTACTAGGTAATTTGTAGGACGTGGGAAGAGCTTCCTCCTTCGCCGTTCCGGTCTACGGCGGAGAGGCGCAGGTTAAGATTAAGAGCTGGTGTTACTAGCGGAATTAGGGAATGGCTACGCCATTGCTTTTTGTGTCTCCTGGCCCCCGTTGCCCTAGGCTCTGTTATTTAGGGCATCCTGTTTAATTCATAAAACGCTTATTGAGAATTCTTTATAAAATATAATTAACATATATCTGCAATCCCGCCTTGCTGGACTAGCAAAGCTAGGGAGCATTTTTTGGCTAAAAAGCTTGCAGATGACTTAATATTAAAAGTTTATGCATTTTATGAATTTATAATGCAATATCACGCATCTTATAGGCCATTTCGCTTCGCTACATTGCTCTTGCAATTTTATTTTTAGTTGCAAAAGCCTCTCTGCAGCTTCGCCTTGAGTGTCACTGCAAGTTATCCCGCGGAGCGGGATCCCGCAAGGCAGGACCGCGGGCTAAAGGCGAAATCATCTTAGTACAAAAATATACGAAATCTTGCATTAAACAGTAAGCCCTATTTAGGGCTGTCAGCCCTATTAGCTCTCTTTTTACGAGGTCTGCTGACCTCGGCTACAGTTTGATGCAAAAGGACTAGCGTGGATTGAATGAACAATACCTGTAGCGTCGGGCGGTGACCGACGACTTGGCGGGGTCACGGACCCCGACCCTACAGAAGCCATTTGCAATCCACCTTTTTGCTTTGGTTGCAGCATCCGCAACTTTCTTGTCGCGCCGTAGTCTGGAACAGCGAAGGAGGACGGGTCGGGGTCCGTGACCCCGCCAAAAAGGGTGTTCAACCGAAAATTGGCTTCCTGCGTAGTCCTCATTTTTCTTGTTTTATTTATAGGTCTTTGGTATAATGGAAGTTAAATTTATAAGAAGCATTTGTTATAACTATTTAGATCGATGAATTTATGAGAAAATTATTTACAATTTTATTTTTGGGAATGCTACTTTCGTTGCATGCTGATGTCAAAGTGGTTGAACATTTTGACTATCCTGTTGGCTATTCAATGTTGGCAGGTAATACCATGGATGGTGGAGCTGGCTTTGCTGCAAAATGGACATCTCCTAGTACTTTGGCGTCTAATGTTGACTTTGATATTGTTACTGCAGATCTTGCGTATGATAATTTGAAAACCAAGGGGCATTCTCTTAGGCATTTTAGAACAGATCCTGGCAACTGGCCGAAGGAAGTTTATAGAAAATTTTCATTTGAACCCATTGATATAGCCGGTTCAACCAATATGTATATTGCGTTTGTGTTTAATATTGACAATATTGGGAACAACCAGTTCACATTCAGGTATACAGGTAAGGATGCTGCTGATGGTGACGTGAATTTGGACTTTGTTATTCCTTCAACCGGGGGAGGAACACAGATTCTTTTGGAGGGAACAGGCAAGTATTCTTTAAATGATATTTATATTTCTGGAATACAGTCTGGTAATAATTTACTTTTGATGAAAGCCTCTGAAGATAACAGTGGCTCAAATCCTGATACAAACAAATATAACAAGGTTGATTTCTGGTTAAATCCTGATTTTAAGACTCTTGGCACTCCAGATAAAAGTGAATATTACTGTGTGTCAATGTTTCATGGTGACGGCGTGAACCTCATGCCGGATCAAATGCTTTTTGAGGTGACACTCAAGAATGATTCAAGCTATTTGTTTGATGAGTTTTACATCTCTGATTCTCTCGATGACATCCGAAATGCCTTTGGCAGCATTTGTATTTTCAAATAGTGGTTGCCCTATACCTAGCTTTTAGGCAAAGCATGGAGCGACACTCGACCAACGAACGTAGTGAGAAGCCTACAGTATTCCCCGTTGGCATATCTATCGTTAACCTAAAAATCAAAAAAAAATTTTACATTACCTTTTAGTTGCATTATTTGCAACTATGTGGTAATGTAGGGCTTGTTGGTTAATGCAAGAATACATTAGATTTTGCCATAAGGCATTTTCGCCTTTAGCTCGCTAAAGGTAACATGCTGCATGGCAAAAGGTTGCGTGTTATTGCATTAAATATTCATTAATAATATAATTTAAAATTAAATTTCATCTGCACGTTTTTTGGCATAAATAGCCGAAACCCGTGCATTTAACAGGTTCATTTGGTCTCATAGACTTTGTCATAACATTATTTATGAATTGACCAGTAAACCCTAATGTAAATGCATGAAAAATACACTCGACATAAGTTTGAAAATACAAGAGTTCGCTCCGCAGCTGAATGGAGTTTTCTCTCTTAGCGATCTGAAAAATATAATATTTGCCAAAAACAAAGCAGCGTTGTATAGAGCTTTGACTCAAATAACAGAAGCTGGAATGCTAAAACAATTCTGCCGTGGTTTTTATGTTACGGATAATTTTGATATAAAAGTTTTAAGTCAAAGAATATGTCCTAATTCTTACATAAGTTTTGGTACAGTTCTCTCTGAGTCTCTATTAATAGGTTCTATACCTAAGTACCGCGTAATGGCGGTAAAACTTGGCAAGAGTCGCATCTATTCAAATAAAGAATATACTGTTAATCAGCTTGGAATTAGCAAGTCTTTATTCAAAGGCTTTAACAATCTAAATGGTGTTAACATTGCGACAGCTGAAAAAGCTTTTATAGACACTTTATATTTCTACAAGAAAGGGTTTAAATTCAGCTTTGATATATACACAGATATTGATATAGATGCTTTAGACAAAACGGTTCTCAACAAATATTTAGAAGACTACAAAGATGCAAGGTTTGTATCATTTGTGAAAGGGGTCGTAAATGAATAATATTGAAACAACAGAAGAGCTAATGCTGTTTCTGATAAACCTTTTTGGAGAAAGTTTTCCTCAATCGGCAATTCTTAAAGGCGGGATGACACTGCGACTGCTTGATTCTCCTCGTTACACAAATGAGCTGGACTATGTTTTCATCCCCTACAAATCCAAAAAAGAAATTGAGGAAAGCATTCTTAAAGTGCTTGATGATGTTGATGGCCTAACATATACACACAATTTAAACTCAAAGTGCTTAAGAATAAAAGTCAAATACAACAATCTTTTAACCCAAATAGAAGTAAATGTGGCAGAAGATTGTCCCTCTGTGTCAGTCACGACAGCTTCTATGGCTATAAATACAGGTCAGTTAAGTCGTGTCGTAAGAATCATGGATTATTCGGTATCAATGGCACATAAATTGGCGGTATGGAATGAACGCAACCTTGTTAGAGACCTATATGACCTTTATTTCTATTATGTTTTTCTCAAGATATTACCAGACATAAGCACGCTTGAAGAACGATTAAAAAATATAGCATCTATAAAACAAAATAAGAACCCAAAAGTAATGGATATGGCTGCATTATTACAAAAACTACGTTCTGCTCTACAAGCGCTAACAACAAAAGATATCAATGAATTAGCAGACTATTTGCCTGCCGAAGATCTCCCCGGTTTGGAAATGAAGTTGAAAACAAATTTGTTGAAGCTGTGTGATGAAATAGAATTAACTACAACGAACAGCCAATCATATATGTCGGTACTGCAAATCCCCTAGTTTTTCGCTAACAGGATATATTTTTTTAATCAGCCACAGATTGACTTAGGGCGGTCAAGCCGCAACCAAAAGAGGTTCTCGCACGAAGGCACAAAGAACACAAAGAAGACTTTAACAACCGCTTCGCTTAAAAAACACACACAGGAAAATTGCTAGTATGCATTGTTCCATAAGCTTGCTTATGGCTCTCAAGACGAAGTCGTAAAGAGGCTTCAGCCACTAAAAAGCCACTAATAGGCTGGAGCAACGACGCGCAGCACAGTGACCATGCATGTTATGAGAGCAAAGCTCGATTTTTCGTGTCTTTTCGTACTACAACTCTTCAACTTCTTGCTTTTTTTGATCGATTTTTGTTTTTAGCATTTATAAACGCTTTATTACAAATTACTTCCAGCACAAATTCATGCATGTCAACTTTTCATGATAACGAGGATCCCGCATGCCGGGACTCCCAACCAATAATTTAAAAGAGACAAATTGCTAACATGCATTGTTTCATAAACTTTTGGCACTATTGCTTTTTCTATGAAAATAAGCAATAGAACAAAAGTTTCAATGGCGATGCATATTTTAGAGCAAAGAGATTTTCGTGTTTTTTCGTACTACAACCCGTCATTTT
>JAQICX010000202.1 GCA_027858345.1 Kiritimatiellia bacterium
ATGTACAGACTCAGTCAATAAACTACAGGTGGTCAACTGAATCAATAGCCCGTGACAAGTTGTTCTTGAGGTATCTTGGAGTGCTTAAGGAATAGTGTACGTTTTATCCGATTTTCAGGTTGATATAAGCAGATTTTGCACTACAATTCATGTTTTTAATTGATTTATGAAAATGGTGTACAGGAAAACACTGTGGCTCTGTCACGATGTGTAACTTAGGGCGGACGAGCCGTCTGTCTGCGTGAGTACACGAACAGGCAGGCAACCAAAAGAGGTTCTCGCAAATGATGAAAAGTCGCAAAGGACGCAAAGAAGAAAATGTAGCCACAAAGAGGCACAAAAGACACAAAAATTGTCAACAACCGTTGCTTATTTGAGGCGTATCGGGAGTCCCGGCATGCGGGATCCTCGTTCTCATGAAAAGTTGACATGCATGAATTTGTGGTTGAGTTGCTTTGCAACCTATTACTTTCAATTTCCCACTTAGCACGGTGAACTTAGTGAGCCATCTTATAGCGCAGGCAGACTTGCAGCTGCAATTGCCTGTCCAACACGGCGGCTTGCCTCGTCCGGCAGGCTTACCTGAATTCTTTCAGCAATTTTAGGGAAGCATTGTTTGAGCACTTCGTTAGCAGTTGAAAGTACAATGTTTCCACCCTCACCTGATGTTACACGTCCCAGTATAAGAACTCTTTTGATGTCATAGAATTGAGCATAGTGGGGGATGGTATACCCGAGATATATGCCGATTGTTTCAAAAATCTTGATTGCACGTTCATCACCCGCAGCTAACAGATTTTGAACTTCTTTGAGTTGTTCTGCAAAATGCGTTGAAGTGTCGAGTTCTATTCCGGCAGGTTTTGCAAGTCTGACAACTGCCTGCTGTGAAAAGTAGTTTGCACCAACTCCGCAACCATGTGACCATTCATCAACAACTTTATTGTTTTTTCTGTAGTCTACAGGAGCAAATGCCAATTCATTTAGCCAACCTTTGATGTTACCTTTGTAATCAATGTAGCCAACAGCTTCACTTGAGCCCATTGCAATGCCGAGAATATTACCTTCGTTTAGAGACATGCCACCAGCAAGAGCTGTGACATCACCATCATTGACAACTTCAATTGGCACACCAAAATCTTTGCCGATTCTCATGAACATACCATTGATTTTTTGTTCAAACTCGTCTTCTGGGATTGCTCTGAATAGTGAAGCAGCTCGAACATGAGAGTTAACATAAATCCCAGCTGAACTTCCGCCAATTGCATCAATCCTGGGAAGATGTTCGGCGGCTCTTCTCAAAGAGTGCATAATGCCTTCATAGTGATAGTTTGGATCGCTGTTGACGGACGGATCCCAAGGAGTCTCTTCACTAAACACTGCTTTGCCGTCAACGACTGCACTTGTCTTTCTATCGCTGGCACCCAGATCGAATCCAATTCGACATCCGTCAAGATTCTTGCCTAGAGGCAAACTTGTCTCTTTTTGTTCCGGGCATTCTTCAAAAGAAACAGAACATACGGCAAATTGATGTTCATAAATTTTGCCCATAAATGTAGCATCAAATTCACGTTCACCACCCTTGCAATATATCTTTGCAATCTCTTTGCCAATCTTTTTTGGACCAGCAATTGTGACTTTCCAGCCACCTCGTTGCCAAAGCATAAATTTAACAATTCTTTCGATGTAATATAGATTGCCCTCTATTGATGCGTTTGAAGAACCATCAACTATTGTCTTGTATACTGATCTATTGCCATTTTCACGTTCAATGGCAACTGCAATATTGGTTGGACAGCCATTGGCAATTGCTTGTTCTATAAATTTTTTATTTTCCAGATACGCCGGTTTGAATTCTGGATCCAGTGAGTTTTCAATTTTTATATTCATGTTTTTCCAGTTTAATTTTTTCGTTAGTTTGTTGGTTTGTTATCTCCCGAGCCGGAGCGACTCGGCTACAGGACTAATTCTGCAGGCCAACCTCAACCTGCAACTTCACCACTGTAGCCGCATTCCGTGGGTGCGGAAATGTTTTCCCGACCTCTGTTGAGGTTGGCTACCGACGTTGTGTCTGCAAACTAAACTTAGTTCGCAAAAGTGGGAGCGCAATGGTCACTTGCGTGAAGGCATGAAAAACATTGCCATTTCTTAGAATTTCCAAGGACTAAGGACTCTCGACTAAGGACTTAAACCCACAGCACTGACTTTTCAATCGCTAGCTTCTTCGCTCTCCTGTTACGAGATATTACCATCTACTCAATGTATCTTCATGCTTCTCAACTGCTTCTTGCTGGCTTTGCCAGCTCTTAATCTTAATCTGCTGACGTAGTCAGTGCCGCCGCGGCTTCCTGGTCGCAGATGATGTGGACGTCATTGTGAGTCTGCAGAATTGATGCAGGACATTTTGTTGTTACTTCTCCCTGAATCATATCTGCAACTGCTTTAGCTTTCTTTTTGCCAGTGGCAATCAGTATGATTGACTTACTATCCATAATTGATTGAATTCCCATTGTTAGAGCTTTGTCTGGAACTGATTCATCGTCAGCAAAGAATCGTTGATTGTCGTTTTTGGTCTGTTGGGTTAGGGTAATCTGATGAGTTCTTGACTCAAAAGGAGTTTCGGGTTCATTAAACCCAATGTGCCCATTGCTTCCAATTCCTAAAATCTGTACATCAATGCCACCAAGTTCCGCAATTCTTTCTTCATATCTGTCACATTCTGAAGATATGTCAGTCGCCATACCATTCAGAAAATTTATATTTGCTTCAGGAATGTTCACATGATTAAATAATTTCATATTCATGAAGTATCTAAAACTTTGATGATGTTCTGCTGAAAGTCCAACATATTCATCTAGGTTAAAAGTGTATACATCTGAAAAATCAAAATTACCACTTGTGTTTTGTTTAATAAGTTTCTGGTACATCTCAACAGCACTACTGCCTGTTGCTAGACTTAAAACAAAATTCTTTGATGTAGATGATATATGTTTTTCCATCAAGAGTTTACATGCGGCCTTTGCCACATCATCGTTAGTGTGTTTTATGATTACTTTCATTTTTCTTATATTGGAGAGATTTTTTCTTTTTGTTTTTTAAGTGTTTGATATCAATAACTTATGTTTAGAGGTGTTTTTTATTAAATTTTCCGCAAATTATGAAGGATTGAATTGAATATGTCAAACCTCTTATTACTATTTTTTAAATACACCCTTCCAGTTTCCGGCGATGATTGTGGTTACACTTAATAGGACTGCTGGTGCTTTCATTGCAGGGGTTGCAAGGTATCGAGGTTCCCAGACTGGAGTGAATTTTTCCTTATATGCATGCAGCCCTTCAAAGTTATAAAATGATTCGCCGTGTTCGAAAACAATATTGCCGACCTTATGCCATACAGGAGCCAAGGGATGTTTTTCCAGTCCGGCGAGTGGAGCCATGCCGATGTTAAACCAGCGATAATCTTCATTTTTTGCCCATAGCATCAGTTGAATAAGCAGAAACTCCATTAAACCATTTGGAGCTTCGGGGATAAACCGCATCAAATCAGCAGAAATTTCCTCTCCTGTACTCAATTCCCAGAGGTTTGCAAATGCTATGATTTCATTGTTTTGGGTAATTATACCCACCCTTGTTCTGGAAATATAGTCCTTGTCAAAGAAACCTAGTGAAAACTTCTTCTCTTTGGCTTTCTTTGTTGTCATCCATGAATCAGAAATCTTTTTCAACTCATCAAAACGGGCAACCACCTCATCTCGTTCAAGCACTTCAAACTGCATACCAAATTTTGTGAACCTGTTGTATGTCTGACGCAAGTTTGCTCGCTTGTTTCCCTCTAGACCGAATGAAGCTAATGGAATTCGTGCCTCCTCACCCATTTTTATAAGAATCAGACCTAAGTCTATATAAAGGGGAAGCAGGTGTCTTGAGACCTGATAAAAGGCAATACGAGCTCCACGTTTGTTCGCCATCTCCAAAAACTGCCAAATAAGTTCCTCGTGTTCTTCGGTAGGTCCAACCGGATCTCCCATAGCAATCCAGAATTTTTGAGTTGTGTCATACATCAGAAATGATTTTTTGCTTTGACTCCACAGAATATATTTATCACCTAACAGAGCAAGATGTCCTTGGGTGTCTATGGCTTTTGTGATAATGGGTTCCAGCTGGTCTATTTCTTCAGAAGTTGGTAATAGCTGATCTTTGACTGGCGATACACGGAGAAGTCGATATAGTCCAAATCCAACTAGTAATACCATCAGAGTAAGAGTTGAACGGAAAAAGCGGTGTACATCACCTTGATAAGAAAATTTCCACCAAAGTTCATTGCTATATTCAACATGGCTATAAGAAAAGAGCCCAATCCACACTGTGCCAAGCAAAATAATGGCCATCATGCTTATCCATGATGGGGAAAGAGACATATTCAACAGGGATGATTTTCTGTAGTAATATGAACGTGTCGGCAGGAATAGAAGCAACATCGCAATCAATACGAGGGCTTCCTGCCAGTCATATCCTTTTAAAAACGTTAGTATGGAACCAAGTGCTAACAGCACAACAACTCCAATATATGCAGCATCAAGCCTTAAATGAACCGCTCGGGCTAAAAACAACAGCAACACTCCAATGATGCTGGCAACCAAATGAGACGTTTCAACGACAGACAAAGGTAATGTTTTAATAAGCAGATTCAAAGCACCGTGGGCGGTAGGGGTTGAATCTGATACGAGGAGCAGTACACCAGAGAGAGTCAACAGAATGGAAAATATATGCGGGACACTACGAGACAGAAATGCCAAGGCATTTGAAGCTTTGTCTGTCACCACGTTCTTATGCTGATTGATTTCGTAAACAAGCAATGCAGCCCCAGCCAGAATTAATGGTGAAAAATAGTACAGAACTCTGTATATCAACAATGCGGCAACTGTATAAGAAGCAGAGCCGACATTATTCATCAGATACAGAAATGTTCCTTCAAAAACACCTAGTCCACCTGGAATCTGACTGAACAAGCCGAGTAGCATTGATGCCATGTAAATGAATAAGAAGTGTGTGAAGGAAATGTCAATATGAACTTTCAGCAGAATATACAAGACAAGAGAAGCCATCAGAAGTTCTATGGCTGATGCAAACATCTGTGCAATCGTCAGAGAAAATGATGGCACTGAAATATCCATATCATGGATGACAATTGCTTTCTTACGGAAAAAAACGAATAGCAGGTAGCCTGTTAGAAGTGCAGCCGCCAGCCAGCCAGACATAGTCAGCACGTGCGGCATGGGCATTGTGGACATCCAAACGCTTTTTCCCGTGATGCAGGAGAAGCTCCATAGCGACACCATACCCAGCAGATTCATGAGACTGCAGAATAAGGTGAATTTGATTATATCAACGCCTGAAAGTCCTGAAGATCCGTAAAAGCGGTAACGTAAGGATGGTCCGGTAACATATGCGTAACCTGTGTTATTGCTGATTGAAAAACTGATAAGAGATGCAAGCACCACACGCAAAGCTGGAATCTTCTTATTCAAGTAACGCAGTGCAAGAAAATCATAACTAGTCAAAGATAGGTAACTGATGACTACTACCGACATGCTTAGTAAAATGGATTTAACAGGAAATGAACCTAGTGCAGAAAAAATCTCTTCAATACTATGAACTTTCAGTTCGTGATGTGCGAGATACAATGCGGCTATAAAAAGAACCACAGCAATTAATGGCCTTATGCGTTCGAGTAGTAATTGTGTTTTAATCATCTTTTTTTGTTTCTTAATATAGGAGAAAAGTGATGCTCCGGTTACGGTCTTTTGTCAGCCTTTGGTAATGCATCCAAAAGCTTCCTGAATGTGACTTTTGCATTGGCTATTCGCCTGTACAACGCAATTTTTCTACGAAGTGGGAACCATTCAATCAGAAACACTGCGAAAGCTTCCCATAGGGCGACCCATGCAACGACAGTGATCCCCTCGGAAATCATATTAGCTACGACTGATTCTATGGACATGAAATCAAAATTTGATACTGATATGAATAGCACGGCAAGACCAATAGAAAAAAGAATAGCAGATCGACGGAACATCAGCATGACTTGGTGATGTTTGCTTTCCGCAAGGTACATAAAATAAGAGTTCATGCTTCGTCGAATACGTGACTGTTTGTCATCATTTGGCGGTTGCTCAATTGTTAACCTGAGAATAAAGGGTTCACGCTTTAACTCTCTCGCACATTCTATCAGATAATCAACAAAATCTGAATCCAAATCTCTGCGGATGTAGGGTGCACTCTTGTCGAAATCGTTATATAAATCCTCTGCCCGTGGTGCTGTAATGTCGATAACGATGTCGCCATCTTTAGTCTTCTCGTACCTATTTAATACTGTTTTTTTCATATATACTGCCACTCTAACATTAAAAGAACGTTCTTGATTTAATGTTTTTTTAAAAATATTTTTAAGTTACAAGCAATTTGCTTAACTTCATGATGCAAAATTAAATGTAATAATCAAGGCATTTATGCATTGCCTTAATTTGTGCAATACTATTACATTTAACTTATAAAAACAAGATGTTTATATTAAACCTTAATTTCCCCCTTGATGTTTCGGTTGAATGCCCTTTTCGGCGGGGTCACGGACCCCGACCCTACAATTGTTGATGCAGAAAACAACGCTAACTTGTTGATTGCAGTTGATTTCTGTAGGGTCGAGGTCCGTGACCTCGCCTTTAAAATGTTTTTTTCAAAAGTATCACCCATGACGGACAAAAACAAGATGTCAATTACTGGCTTTGTTGTGAATATTATCTTTCTTCTATTACGTTGTTAAAGTCAGCCAGTAGTGAGGTGCTTGGAAATTTATCTGCAATAACTCTGTTGATTGTGTTGAAGGCTGCTATTAATATGATTGTTGGTGATACTGGTGACCCCGAGGAAGAATGTGATCGAGTAGGAGAATTAATCAAAGATAATGAGATTGATGTTGCTTGTGTAGGTATTGGAGAAAATGGGCATCTTGCATTTAATGATCCTCCAGCTGATTTTGAGACAGAGAGTCCATATATTGTTGTTGATTTGGATCTGAATTGCAGAAAACAACAGATGGGTGAAGGCTGGTTTGCCACTTTAGATGATGTGCCTAAGCAGGCAATTAGTATGAGTATATCTCAGATAATGAAGAGCAAAAAAATTGTTGTCACTGTCCCAGACGAGCGTAAAGCTGATGCTGTTCGTATGACTTTAAAGGAAGATATATCTCCTTATTATCCGGCATCTATTTTGAGAAATCATGACAATTGTTATCTTTATCTAGATAAAGCAGCTGCTTCAAAAATTAAGGCAGAGTGCTTATGAAAAAATTTAGACATGGGTTTGTTGATTTGCAAGTTAATGGTTGCTGTGGTATTGATTTTTCAGATATAGGAATGACTGAAGAAGCTTTTGCCAAGGCTTGTAGGTTGATTCTTGATTCAGGTACAGTTGCATTCTTGCCAACCGTTATCGCACGAAGGCACCCTCCTTTGCCCGTTAGGACTACGGCGGACAGGCAGAGAACGCAGAGAAAGAAGATTTCTAACCATCAGTCTTCGCCCAGCTACTAAAAAATGTTGTTACATTTATTAGCTGGGGCTACGCCCGACAGGCGGAAAACACGGAACACATGGAAATGTTTTTGAGAGATTCCAACGCTACTCCTCAGGCGCAAGTTTACGAGTCGCCTGAAGGAGGTTGTTAGCTCAAATTTTCTTCTTCAGTTCCTCACGTGTAATATCACAATCTCTGAGAATCTGAGCAAGGAGACCTCGTCCGACTGATTCACCTCGATGTACAGGAACCACTGTGCAACGTCCATCAGGATGTTGTAAAAAATGGTGACTACCTTTTGTGCGAATAACCGTAAATCCAAATCTTCTTAGCACTTTAATCAATTATCGACCTGTAATTGCTGGGAAATTACTCATGCTGTTACAGCAATGCGCTGCACTCCGACGAATTGATTAGAAACAGGTTCCTCAACTTCCAAACATAGTTCTATTGCTTCTTTAATGCGTTTCATCAAAAGATCGAGAGACTTTGCTTGCGTATGACAACCGCGCAAAGCTGGTACAGATGCGACAAAATAACCATCTTCATCTTGTTCGATGACAACATTGAATTCCTTTTCCATTTTAATATCTCCATTCGATTCCATGTAATATATCGTTATGCTATTAATATGACCACGATAACAAAAACAACGTTTCTTAAATAATAAAACCATTATATATTTGATTGTAGCTACAGTCAAGCATTGATTTTATCTTTTGCTAACGTTTGGAACACCCGAAACAGGAGCAACGCGAGTGTTTTCGGGTGAATCCTTTTGTTCGACCATGATTATTAGATTTAGTCCTGCAAATATACTGCAGAGGTTTCAAAAGCTTCTTCAGGTGTACCGTGGAAACTACCATTATTGAAAAATGAAGGCTCATATTTTTCATTACTATAGGTGAAGAAAGCCATTGACCAACTGTCTTTATCTCCAAAATAGCGTAATCGGCACAAGTGAGTTGGCACATTTCTTAAACGTTCAATATGTTTCTCACGAGATTCTCCATATAGGGAGGTGTCAAAGTTAGTAGGGACGTACGGTTCTGTATATGCGTCGATATAGCATAATTGACCACGAAAGCGAACGTCAATCCTTGTGTATTTTCCTGTATAATACTTCTTGGCATATTCTAAAATACGATTCCGAGTAGAAACTCTTATCGTCTCTGGAATTTTGGTCCCACCAGAATGTGGATCGTAAACCCATCTCTTTTTCATAATTCACTTAGATCTAATTATTTTTTGAAGTCGAACGTTGGAGTCACACTTTCCTAGATGTGTCCAGCGGCTGGGAATAGTGTGCACTCATTTGTTCGAATTTTCTTATCAATAGATTCCGTCAGGAATTTCAATTAATGCATCACACTCATCCCAATGATGGGTAATATATGCAAGTATCTCCCAGACCATTTTTATATCTATAAACTTCAAATAACAATTCGCGTATAAATAACAAAACGCAAAGGCAAAATCAGTCTCCGCCGCTTGACTATCATATTCTTCCGGTAACACTGCAAAATAATGAAGCACTAGAGTACGCAAATCTTCGATTTTTTGTTTATCAATGATTGCCTCCCTTGCCTCAATTGAGTATTCAGAAGCAAATCGATATTGACGATAGAAAAATCCATTGGCTTCTTGGTAATATAGATCCATATGATCAGCAAGGCTCTTGCTGTAAAAAAAGAAGATTTCTTTAACCCAACCTTCTATTGTATCCGGAATATCCATTTAATCCTTCATTCGAACGCTACTCCTCAGGTGCGAGTTTACGAGTCGCTTCCATCGATTTTTTCTGTCTTCATTTATTCAGTTTTTCAAGGCTTTGATTGTTATGCCGCAATCAATTTCTTGATTTTTAGATCTTTGGTGTTTTTTTCAGCCTTCCATAGATCATATTGAACTTGCTGGTTCAACCAGCTTTCAGGGGAAGTGTCGAAAGCCTTGGAAAGACGAATCGCCATTTCCGGACTGATGCCAGAGTGACCATTAAGAATAGAAGAAAGAGTTTTTCTTGCTACTCCAAGGGCTTTTGCAGCCGCAGTTACTGAAATACCTAAAGGCTCTAAACATAATTCACGAAGTACTTCGCCTGGATGGGGTGGATTGTGCATTTTCATTTTATTATTTCCTAGTGATAATTTTCATAATCAACATCAACAACATCAGGTCCGTCAAAAACAAATGTGATCCGCCAGTTTCCACTAGCATTGACAGCCCATGTTCCTTTTCTTTTCCCTTTTAATTCATGCAACCTAAGACCAGGTAAATCCATATCACTTGGTGACACGGAAGCATGCAGCCGAGCGAGAATCAAACGAATTCGCTTTTCATGCTTCGCCTGGATTCCTGCTTTTGTTCCTTTTATAAAAAAACGTTCAAGCCCTCGATGAGAAAATTTCTTAATCATGATTGCACTGTAACACGATACGACTCAGGTGTCAATTTTTTTTTTACAAGATTATGCGTTATGATGTTATAAATCTCATTTTTCATTTTATTTACATAACAATTAGATCACAATTCCAGAGGGAGTAAGCGAAGCATCCCTCTGGATATTGTGCATCTGCTAGTTCTGATCCTCAATCTTTTTTAGGTTACTTAATGCGTCAAACAGACCCTGGTATTGATTAAAGAAATCATATTTCTCACAACAAGAGACAGCTGGAGAAATGATTTCTTCGTCAGGATTGGGGCCGCAATCTGCTGGGTGCATACAAAAATGAAGAGCGTAGCCTTTCTCTGGGGATGAAAGATATACGGTGAATTCATCCATGTATTCATCATAATCAACAGGCATATCCTTCATGGGTTTGTTATCCAAGAAAGGCCTCAATATTTCGAGACCTTCTTTGTCGGTTACAGAAAGGGTGATACTTCCATTTGTTTGTTTCTGAATAGTGAATAGTTCACCAGACTTGTTTATCCAATTACCAAGGTATTTATTAATTCCATATTTCATATTTTTAAGAACGCTAAGATGAGGCGCGAGTTTACGAGTCGCCTGCAGGAGGTTGTTCAAGTAAGCCGCTACGCGGCAGTTGCAATTTAATAGTGCTCATGGCATTATAATAAGGCCGACAAGGAATATCCTACCTTTTAACAACTAAAAGAACAAGGAAATAATGCCATGAGCAAAGAATTACCTCAATTTTTCGGTTGAGACACTCGTAACTTCTCAATAAGTCTTTGATCAACCGCTGAACAAGATTATCGATATAAAATCGTAATTTAGCAAAAGTATGGGGATATACAATGAAAAAAATAATTTTTTTTTATTCTGACTGCGCCTTTGCACGAATAATATCAGCCAATGGGAAGGACACTTCCTCCTGTATTGCAGCTGTGTCATCCGCAATTAATTATGGTGTTTTCTTTCTATTAACACCCAATGGGCTTGATCATTCAAGAGTATTCTGTGGCAGAACACACGAAGAAGCAACTTTCAAGATGGGTAATCTTGATCTTGGACTTGATGGTGGCGGTTGGGCAAAATATATTTATGGGTCAATTATTGAACTACTAAAGGGGAGCGATGTTGTTCTTCCTGAAATTGATGCAATGATTCTTGGTGACATACCTTTGGGATCTGGGCTTTCAAGCTCTGCAGCTCTTGAAGTTGCAACTGCATTTGCCGTTGCCAAACTTGGTAACATATCCAAAACAAATCTTGAGTTTGCAAAAATTGCCCAGGCTGCTGAACACAAATACGCAGGAGTAATGTGTGGACTTCTAGATCAGCTATCAAGCATTTATGGTGAAGAAGACCAGTTGATTATGACTGACTTCAGAAGTGTTGAGGTAGAAAACCTTCCTCTTGGAGATGATGCAAGTTTTGTCATCTGCAATACAAAAGTTAAACATGCTCTAGTCGATGGCGAATATAACGAACGTAGAGAAAGCTGTGAAAAGGCGGCTGCTTTCTTCAAAGAAAAACTTGGCGACAGAATTTCAACCCTCAGAGATGTTACAAGTGCAGAGCTTGAACAATATCGCAACGAAATGGATCCTGTGATTGCAAAACGTGCAGCTCACGTGATTGGCGAGTGTGAAAGAGTTCTTGCTGGCAAAAAATATCTTGATGAAGGAAAGATTGAAGAATTTGGTAAATTGATGTACGAATCTCATGACAGCTCTATTAATAATTTTGAAAATTCATGCATGGAACTTGATTTTGTTGTTGAAGCATCAAAATCCATCCCGGGTGTAATGGGGGCACGTCTTTCTGGTGGAGAGACCGTCCCAATTTGTGTGTCTAAAGAAAAAAAGAGGTTCCATCTTATAAATTAAATATATATAATAGCAATTATATTTATATTTTATTCAACCACCAAGTAAAAAGATAGGAACCTCATGAAAAG
>JAQICX010000225.1 GCA_027858345.1 Kiritimatiellia bacterium
ATAACCCTTCAACTTCTTGTTTTTTATGGTTGATTTTTATTTTAAATATTTCTAACAATATTTTTGTCAACAACTTACAAATCAATTTTATACCTGTCAACTTTTCATGATAATGAGGACCCCGCATGCCGGGACTCCCAATATGCCTCAAATCAGCAACAGTTGTTGACAATTTTTGTGTCTTTTGTGTCTTTTTGTGGCTACATTTTCTTATTTTTTCTTCTTTGTGCTCTTCGTGCCTTAGTGCGATAATTCTTTTGGTTGCCTGCCTGTTCGAGTACTCACGCAGACAGGCGGCTATGCCGCCCTAAGTTTTTTGTGGTTAGAAATTCTATTCCATTGCGACTCTGCACCATTTGCGTCCCTTGCGTTAAATTCTTGCTAAAGCATCAAATCAATTAGCCCAAAATCCATTCTTTTGCTTGTTCAATTTCATCGTATCCAAAGCTTTTGACTTCTGCTTTAACAAAATGGCTGCCAATGTGTTCGGCTGTATTTCCAATTTTAGAATCTGTAACAATTGCAACATGAGAGATACATTGGTGATGATTTTTTACAAACTTGAAATGCTTAACCATTGCCCCGAAAGATTCCCAGCCGGGAAATGACTGAGTATGAATTATAATACCATTCAGCTTTCCTGTCTCTTCAATATAAGGATCAATCAACTTGGCTGCTTCAACAAAATCTTCTTTTGAAAGTTTTCCGTCAGGTTCAGCGATTACGATTCCACTTGCTTTGTTTAGGTTAATATGTAGCATTTTTGTTCTCCTTGCTTATTATTATTATTCTGTAGACCATACCAACATTAAGATAAATTGTATTATTTTTCCGGGTGCTTTATATATATTCCTGATTTGTCGTTTCTAATCTCAAAAAGTTCAGACTTTCTAATTAGATCGCTAAACTTTTTATATCCGTAATTTACAGGCGAGAATGAACTGTTGTTGGAGATATATTGTCCAACTTGACCAAGGTGTGACCAGCCATCTTCGCCAGTTGTCTGTTCGACCGCTATTCTTAACAGCTTTACTAAAGCAGCATCCTGTCTAAGTTGAGCTCTTGTTTTCTTTATATTTTCAGTGACCTCTTTGCTGTCGTCATTTTCTATGATTTCAAGATTTTCAGTATAAATAAATTGAGAACAGGCGTTTACAAATGGATCTGGTGTCTTGTTTTCTCCAAATCCATAGACGGTTATTCCATTTGCAAGAATTCTCATAACGAGCGGAGTGAAGTCACTGTCACTAGTCATCAGTGCAAATGCATTTATGTTTTGTGTATATAAAAGATCCATTGCGTCAATTATGATTGCAGAGTCTGTGGCATTTTTGCCTTTTGTGTAAGCGAATTGCTGAATAGGTTTAATG
The DNA here is from genome assembly GCA_027858345.1 of Kiritimatiellia bacterium. Taxonomy (GTDB): domain Bacteria; phylum Verrucomicrobiota; class Kiritimatiellia; order JAQICX01; family JAQICX01; genus JAQICX01. The sequence continues at coordinate 1,371 of JAQICX010000225.1, forward strand.
GCATGAGGGTGAAGTTTTTCTTCCCACCCCTTCATATTGCTTGCTTTCCAATTGCCGTATGCACGTCTGATGTTTACTTTTCCATACTTCGATAGCTCGTCAATTACGCCCTCAATGGATTTGTGACTAACATTATCACAGTCAATAAGTAAAGCAATTTTGTTTTCAGGTGTCATTATCTTTCCTTTATATAATAGTGATTGTTAATAATTTTAGTTCTGTCACTATTTTGGTAAAACATACAGTTCATCAGTCTGACTACTACTATCCTCTTTTTTTTCAAAAAAGTCAAATTTAAAAAACTTTAAATTTGCTTTCCTAATGCCGTCCGTGTCTTGAATAGTCTGACTGCATCCTGCTTAGTTAGCAGAACAAAGCTTGAAGAGTGATGTCTGGATGGGTACTAAAATAAAAAATTACAAGTTTCTTTTTTTAAGATTGCAAGAGATTGCAATATATTTTAGTATGCTGTCCCAAAAGAAGGCCATATGCAGGATTTACTAAACACAATTGAAGAATATTTTTGATTACGCACAATGAGAAGAATTTACCGGAAAATATTAAATGTCGACATCTGTTTTTTGAAAAGATTGATCCTGAAAATACAAAAATAAGAATGGAAGAATAATGAATAAGAATTATGGAATATATCATTTATTAAGTGTGGTTGAAACTTTACGTGGAGAAAACGGTTGTCCATGGGATAGAGAACAAACCATTGAATCCCTTCGTCCTTACCTCATAGAGGAGGCATACGAATTGCTGGATGCTATTGATGGTGGTGATCTTGCTGAACATAGGGAAGAGCTTGGTGATGTGCTGTTGCAGGTTGCTTTACAGTCAGAAATAAGAAAAGAGGCTGATGAATTTGATTTTGATGATGTTGCTGAAGAAATTGCAGAAAAATTGATTAGACGTCACCCGCATGTTTTTGGGGATGTGGAAGTTGAAAACGCTGAAGAGGTCCTGAAAAATTGGGAAAAGATTAAAAAAACCGAGAAGACAGAAGAAAAAAGGTCTGTTCTTGCAGGCGTTCCCAAACATCTCCCTGCTCTGCAAAAAGCACAGCGCATACAGTCGCGTGCTGCAAAAGTTGGTTTTAACTGGGATGAACCATCTCAGGTTATTGATAAAATTGCTGAGGAGGTTGAAGAGTTAAGAGAAGCCTTTGAAACTAATAATCGTGATGAGATTATGTCTGAGTTTGGCGATGTGCTTTTTGCAATTGTTAATCTGGCTCGCTTTGCTGACCTTTCTGCTGAAGCTGCTCTACGAAAAACAAATCTGAAATTTATGAATCGATTCATGCTTGTAGAAAAAGAAGTTGATGCAGATGGACTCGAAATGTCGGAATGTTCCCTTACACAGCTTGACAAGTACTGGGAAAAAACCAAAAGCGTATACCCATAATCAATTTAAAACCTCTGGTTTTATTGAAAATATAAGGAAAAACTTTGTTTTTTTGTTTTTTTATTTGCAATCCAACCCATAGTTTCATACAATTTACCCCTGTTTATGTGCCGGGGTGGCGAAATTGGCAGACGCATCAGACTCAAAATCTGACGGTGGCAACACTGTGCGGGTTCAAGTCCCGCCCCCGGCACCATTTAATGTTAACTAAAAACAATGGCAAAAAATAATGATTGTTAAATTGGTAAAAAAAGAAAATTTGGTAAATTCAGCACTAGTTGGATTACGTTCTTACTTTGCCCTTTTCACATTTAGCTTTTATTATTATTATTTTAAGAATGGAGTTTTGCCATGTTCTGTAAATTAACATTTATTGAATATAGAATTTGAGCAAAGCTCCAGAAATTGTTTCTGGAGCTTTTTTTTTGGTTAAGTTGATGAAGAATTTTGGGAAGCTTAATATATACACATTGAATATCCAAGGAATAAGGATGTACCCCCCCCACCTCGCAGGCGAGGTGACCTCCGGTGCTGGTGAACCCAGCGGTGCTAAGTGATGCGTGTGAAGTGATAAGTTTCTCGTCCTCCTTCGCCATTCTGGACTATGGCGCGACAGACAAGGACGTGGCGTTCCCTGGAGGAGTTTTGGCGGACAAGGTTTAGATTGCTGATACAACATCTGTAGCGTCGGGCGGTGACCGACGAAAATACAGGGCTGAAAGCCCGTAATATCGCTGCCTAGGGCAACGCCCTAGGAAATAACAAAGAGCAAAGCTCTTTACCTACTCACGGTAGTGTCTTTGCTAATAACTAAGAAACTAACAGCTAATAACTGTTAAGGGGATAAGAACAAACAGTTTATATCCTACTGATTTATAACGAAATGGGTGCAGGCTCAGCCTGCAACTTTTGACAGAACCATAACAAATAAAAAGGAAAAAAATGAAAAGCAGAATAGCTATACAAGGCTGGCACGGATCATTTCATGATATTGCTGCCAGAAATTATTTTAAGGCAGACGTTGAGATTGTTCCATGCGAGAATTTTCCCCAATTATTTGAAAAGATAGAAAATGATGAGGCAGATTTCATTGTTATGGCAATTGAGAACTCTGTTGCCGGCAGTATTTTGCCTAATTATGCATTGATTAGAGATGCAGATATATCTGTAACTGGCGAAATTTTTCTTAGAATTCAGCAAAACTTGCTTGCATTGCCTGGTCAGAAGATTGAGGATTTGAAAGAGGTTCATTCTCACCCAATGGCTATTGCACAAAGTAGAAAGTTTTTCGATCAGTATCCTGACATCAAACTTATTGAATCGGTGGATACAGCATCTAGTGCAAAGATGATCCATGAAGGTCAACTCAAACATATAGGAGCTATTGCAGGGAAACTTGCAGCAACAACTTATGGCTTGGATATTTTAGAAGAGTCAATCGAGACTAATCATACAAACTATACAAGATTTCTTGTGCTGAATAAGAGGGATAAAAAAAATTATATGACAATTGAGCCAAATAAGGCTACGATATGCTTTGCTCTGCCTCATAAGCCGGGAAGCTTGTCTCATATTTTGTCTGTTCTTGCATTTTATGATCTGGATTTAACAAAGATACAGTCTTTGCCTATTTTAGGTAAAGAGTGGCAGTATCTATTTTATGTGGATATTAAAATGAATGATTATAACCGATATCAACAGGCTTTGACTGCTGTTAAACCTCTGGCTGACAGCTTTGAGGTTCTTGGTGAATATAGAGTTGGTGAAAAAATAATTTAGGGGATACTGTTTAAAAATTGTATGAAAAATATAATTCCGCTCATAGAGCGGACGCTACAACGGGCTGCAATTTAAAACAAGCCTATATTAATTGTTATGGCTTAAAATACAGTTGGCAGTTGTAGTGTCGGTTCTACGAACCGAAAGAAAAGGTGGGATAAGGCTAAATAGTCTGTATCCCGACCTGTCCTGCATAGCCTTTGGGCGAAGCGGGATTAATTTAAAACGAAATAGATCTGAAAAGAGTGTGAAACTTTTGACAGAACCAATTGTTAATTGAGGAAATGAAAATGAAAAAAATGTGTATAATTGGTCTTGGATTAATTGGAGGTTCAATGGCCATTGATTTACGAAAAAGAAAGTTTGCAAGCCATATTATTGGTGTTGACAACAACAAACTACATGCTGAAACTGCACAGAAAATTGGTATTGCAGATGAAATTATGAGTTTGGAAGAAGGGGTTAAGGCTGCTGACGTTGTTCTTTTGGCTGTTCCTGTAAATGTTGCTTTGGAGTTGCTGCCTAAGGTGCTTGATATCGTTACAGACCAAGTGGTTACTGACGTTTGCTCTACAAAGAAAACTATAATGGATTCAGTGAAAGATCATCCCAAAAGTTCTCGGTTTATTGGTTCTCACCCGATGTCCGGCACAGAAAATTCCGGACCATGGGCTGCAATACCAAGACTGTTCGATGGAAAAGTTGCCATTCTCTGTGATACTGACAGGGCAGATAAAGATGCTGTTGAAACAATCAAAGCAATGTATACAGCACTTAATATGCGTCTGGAATACATGAACTCAGATACGCATGATGTGCATGTTGCATATGTTTCTCATATTTCACATATATGTTCATACGCTCTTGCTGTGACTGTTCTTGATAAAGAAAAAGATGAACAGCAGATTTTTAATCTTGCAAGTGGTGGGTTTAACTCTACCGCAAGATTGGCAAAGAGTGGTGCAGACATGTGGACATCAATTTTTGCAAACAACAAGGAAAACGTTCTGGAGGTTATGGATACTTTTATTGAGAAAATATTATCAATTAGAAGATGTATTAAAAATGACCGAACAGAAGAGTTGACCGAGTTAATTGAGGAAGCAAATAAAATAAGAAGAGTTTTATCAAAATAAAGGATTATACAATGGAAATAGCAAAACTTACAGATTGGGGTCTTTCTGAAGACCAGATTAAACCACTAATTATCGCAGGACCATGTAGTGCTGAGAGCGAAGAACAGGTTCTGGCAACTGCCAGAGGTCTCGCTGCAATAAATGTTCCTATATTTCGTGCTGGAATATGGAAGCCAAGAACTCGCCCGGGCAGTTTCGAGGGTGTGGGTGCAATTGGTTTGCAGTGGTTGAAAAAAGTTAAAGAGGAAACAGGCATGATGACTGCAATCGAAGTTGCAAATCCAACTCACGTGTTTGAAGCAATAAAAACAGGTGTGGATATTTTATGGATTGGTGCAAGAACTGCTGTTAATCCATTTGCAATTCAGGAAATTGCTGACTCATTACAAGGCATGGATATACCTGTCATGTTGAAAAACCCTGTTAACCCGGATATTGATCTATGGGTTGGAGGTCTTGAACGACTGCACAATGCAGGACTTACAAAACTGGCTGCTCTGCATCGTGGTTTCTCTGGACTTGAGAACTCTCCTCTAAGAAACGAACCACAATGGCAACTGCCAATTGAACTAAGAAGAAGATTGCCTAATCTACCTCTAATTTGTGACCCTAGTCATATTTGTGGTCGAAAAGATCTGCTTAGCAGCATCTCTCAAAAAGCACTGGACCTTGATTATCAGGGTTTGATGATTGAAACTCATTGTGACCCTGAAAATGCAAAGAGTGATAAGGATCAACAGATTTCTCCTGATGTTCTTAAGCACATCTTAGATGGGTTGGTTATCAGAAATACAAAAACTGATGATGTGAACTTTCAAAGAGAGCTTGCTGAGTTAAGAACTGGCATTGATAGACTTGATACTTCTCTTCTGGAACTTCTAGGAAAAAGAATGGAAGTTGCTCAACACATTGGTGAACTTAAAAAAGCTAACAACATTACTGTTCTGCAGTCTGGTCGTTGGGATGAAATTGTTAAACGTGTCCACATGAGAGCTGTAAAATATGGCTTTAGTGATGAGTTCACTGATACACTATTCAAAGCAATTCACCAAGAGTCAATCAGACTCCAAGAAGAAATAATGAATTAAAGAAATGGTGCTAAGTAATCCTTAATTTTTCGGTTGAACGTGGTTATGACAACGAGGACGTTGTCGCTCCCAGCATGCAAACAACCGTTGTCTTGGAAAAACTGGAGCGGCAATGGTCACCTGCGTGACAGCATGAAAAACATTGCCATAAAATAATATTTTTCACTTTATCACTCAAAAAAGTAAAAGTTGAAATTTTAATGCTTGATTTTGTTGGCTCAAACAGATGTTTTATTGTCCAAGCGAAAAACTAAGGAAGTAATACGTGTTAGGTGCTAAGTTTCTCAAAGAGGTGTGGAGTGAGCTTTGCTCATATTGTGATTAAGCCAAGCTGGGGCTTGGCGTTCCCAGCGTGAGCTTTTGCGAATAAAGGTTGTTTTGCCGTTTAGTGTTTGAATGTTGCTCAAGCCCTGTAGCCGAGTCCCTTGGGCTCGGAAATGTCTTAGCTAAAAACTAATAACTGTGTACTGTGAACTTGTGTAGAATTATTACGTGTTTAATAACATAAAACTTTGACAGAACTAGCCATAGAAGCTAGGAAGGATTACTCTGTATGATAACATTATCTGTTGCACCTCTACGCGGTATAACAAACAGCACATTCAGAAATGTCTATGCTTCACTCTTTGAGGGTATAGATTATGCCCTCGCCCCGTTTGTATCGGCGACAGCTGGCAAAAAAGTTAATTTGTCTGTTCTGAAGGATATTTTGCCTGGAAAAAATGAGTTAATGCCTCTCATACCACAGGTAATAGGGGCAAATCCTGCTGATGTGAAAATGATGTTTAATGTTATACATCAGGAACTTGGATATGACAGGATTAATATCAACATGGGTTGCCCTCATCGACCTATTGTGTCAAAGGGTAGGGGCTCTGGATTCCTTAAAAAACCTGATTCAATCTGGAAAATGTTAGACACAATTTGCGATGATGCAAAGTTTGAAATTACATTGAAAACAAGACTTGGATATGATGATCCAAAGCAGATTCTTGGTCTAATACCAAAATTTAACGATTATCCCATTAGTGAGCTCATTTTGCATACGAGAACTGCAACACAAATGTATAAAGGCGCGACCTATCCGGAAATCTTTGCTCAATGCATGAACATTTCAAAAATTCCGCTGGTTTATAATGGGGATATATTTTGTTTGGATGATTATACTAAGTTGCAAAAAATGCTTCCTGAGTGTGACTCATGGATGATTGGCAGAGGTCTTGTGTCAAATCCTTTTCTGCCTTCTGAAATCAAATCAGGTAAGTTGGTGGCAGATGGTGAAAAACTTGCAACTATGGAAGAGTTTCACAGTCAGCTCTTCGCTGAATACCAGAATATACTTTTTGGTCCCGCACATCTGCTGGGGAAAATGAAGGAGTATTGGTGCTATATGGCTGATAATATGCCTGATGGCAAAAAACTTCTTTCGAACATAAGAAGAACCAAAACTGTTGAAAGTTATAACCACACAGTCTATAAATATTTCCACGAATAAGAAAATGCTCTAAAACACCCAATATCCAATGATAAAGGAAGCACCCCTCCCACCTCGCAGGCGAGGTGACCTCCTCCCGCAAGGCGTGGATAGCCGGGGAGGAGCTTAAGTGGTGCACAAATCACTACTGTTAAAGGCTTTGCTAACTGCTCCCGCTTTTAGGGGAGCTGTCATGCTTGCATGACTGAGGGGTAGACTAAAAGAGGTGCTTGTTTTATTGCAATCATGAACTTTTAATATTAACGGCTGTGATGGAAAGCTGGAGCGTAAGCGACTTTATCCTTGGACATTGATCATTCCTTGTTGGATATTGGATGTTCAAATTGTGATACGATTATAGAAGCACCAAACGAATATGACTTACTATTGTAAGGCAGGGTTGCGTATATGTTTGCACTAAGATGATTTCGCCTTTAGCCCGCTAAAGGCACATCATTGCAGTGCAAAGAGATGCGTGACTTACAATAGGGATCCTGTTTAATGTGAGATAGGACGCTTCGCTACTGTTGAACCACGACCATCGGGGAAGTGAGGCTGGAGTTTACGACAGCAATGAAACGCAGTGTAATGGCCTACCTTCAGTTTCGGCAAGCCGGTTCCTGAAGTCTTGTTCTAATGTCTATCAGTTTCCAACAGGTCGCTTCCTGTTGTAAAGCAGGTTGCGTATATGTTTGTGCTAAGATGATTTCGCCTTTAGCCCGCTAAAGGCACATCATTGCAGTGCAAAGAGATGCGTGACCTGCTTTACAACAGGCTTTTAAGGATGTTTGCTACTGAATTCTTCCTATTCATCATGATAGCCTTCACATGCTTTTCGCCAAGGCCAAGAAGGTATCCCATAACAGCAGAGTCAATATCTAGCCTGCATATCAAAACCCTACCTCCATGTTTTTTGAGAAGAAACTCAAATTCACGATAGAAACGAGGTGATCCATCATTTGTAACTATGACTAGACGAGACACCCGATCGCTTAGATTATTAACATTTTTTAATCCGCGCAGTTCGTTTGCCAGCTCTTTCTCTATCGTTTCGTAACCAATAATCATCTCATCAAGTGATTTTGCATAGAAAATTTGTTGACGTAGTTCCGGGGTGAGTTTTAGAAGTGGAATTTGCATCTCTGAACCTTCATAAAGTTCAATGCTATTCTCACTTAGGGCTGCAATAACTTTGTCTTCAATCTCTTCTTTGACCAATTGTTTCGGTAGTTTCATATTTCCTTAAATTATGTTTGTTTTTGGTTATTCATCATTTATTGAGGGTAAACAATTCTCTTTTGTTCGACGGCGTCCTGCGTAGCTACAGGGTAACGCATGGGGTTTATTACAAACAACTTCCAACACAGTTTTCTGTCTGTCACCTTTTCATGATAATGAGGACATTATCGCTCCCAAACCTTGCAAACCAATATTGTCCGCCAAAGCTCCTCCTCGGCTAGCTTGCTAGTCCCGCAAGGCGGGAGGAGGTGTCCGAGGAACGAGGACGGAGGGGTTCTTCATTCAATATTGGACGTTGGACGGCTAACTTGTTAGTCCCGGTCTGCGGGATTGGACGTTCTTATCCCATTTATCTTTTCTTTGCGTTCTTTGCCTGTCGCGCCGTAGTCAGGCACTGCGAAGGCGGATGCCTCTGTGCGACAAAACCTTTTTCTTTGTTTAGAAGAAGATTTTTAATAGTTTCAGAATACCTTGGCTCCAAGGAACTCTATGTGATATTCCGCTGGCTTTCTCAAAGTTTTTCATGTTTTCAAGATACCAGTGGTAATTTCTTAATAGAGCATCTTTGTTTGAAAATTTTGGTGCAAACCCAAGTGTTTTTTCTGCTTTTTCAATTGAAACGAAAGAATCTTCACATGCTGTCTCATATACCCATTTATATAGAGGAGAAAGATGAAGCATCTCTAAAAATCTTAAGATTAAGATTGCAGGTTTGGCAGGTGTTCCTATGATCTTTTTGCCAAATCCAGCATCGTCAAGAACAACTTGATAGTCTTCCCGCATGGTTGTAAAATCTTTTGCTCCAACATTAAATGTGTCATTTACAACCTTTTCTTCCAAGGTTAGGGTAAGCCAAATTGATGCACACAGGTCTTCAACATCAAGTAGTTGATATCGATTGTGTCCCATACCAATCATTGGAAAATTCTTGCCGTCTTGTGCCCAATCATACAATAAAGCAAAAACCCCAAGTCTCTCTGGACCAATAAATGATTTTGGACGAATAATTGGAATGCACATGCCTTTTTCGCGATAATTTATGCAGCACTCTTCTGCCTTTATTTTGGCTTCGCCATATGGTCCTACACCAATCAATTGATCGGTTTCATACAGTGGATGATGATCTGGAATGCCATACACTGCTGTGGAAGAAATTTGAACAAATCGTTCAACTTTCAACTGGTGTGCTGTCTCAAGGCAGTTGTTTGTTCCATCAATGTCTGTTGTGAAGATATCTTCTTCTGAATAGAGTGGTAGTGCTGCTGCTGTGTGTATGACCCAATCAGCCCCCTCCATTGACTTCTTTACTAATTCAGCGTCCCGAATGTCTCCTATAATTGCATTGACCTTGTCTTTCTCCGGATAGTCAAACTCTACTGGATCTAAACTTGTTATATCAGTGATTCCCTTATCAAGAAGATAACGAATCAAGTTAATGCCAAGGAAGCCACTTCCGCCTGTTATAAAAACTTTCTTATCCATACTTTTCCTTTTGTTTCTTTTCCGAGGTCTGCTGACATCGGCTACAGTCGTTAATTTGTTTTACGTTGATTTGGCAGTCACCGCTGTAGCCGGTCTCAGCAGAGGCCGGGGTTATATTTTTTATATAACTTTTGACAGAACATTCTTACATAATCTGTATAAAGTTCGTTCTATTACTTTTGGTGTATATTTATATTTATAGAACTATCTGGGTCAATGTTTTTTGCTCCAGTTGCAAAGGCAACATATGTCCAGCCGGTAAAAATCAATTCAAGTGAAATTACAAATCCTATAAACCAATCACCTGAAAGAGGCCAGTTGAGTAGCAGCATGACACCAAGAAGTGTTGATAGAAATCCTGAAAAAATTCCCATAGTCCACTCTTTTGCATATCTGTGGTTGAATCCAATCAAAAGCTTAAGTATTCCTGAAGAAAGCAGGAAACATCCTATAAAAAGAGTGAACCAAGTCGCTGTTGCTGTCGGATTCTTAATAAAACTTATTCCTGCTGCAACGTAAAAGAGTCCAAGAAGAAGTTTGAAAATTGCTGCTTGCCAGCGAGGAGAAACTATAACGTGTGAAATTTGTGAAATTCCGGCAACCATAAGTATTATTCCCAAAATGAAGATAAATAGTTCAGTTGCAAGAAATGAGCAACTTACGCCAACAAATCCAAGAACAATTAGTGCAACTCCAAGTGTTAAAAACCACTTCCAGTTGCTTTTAATTTTAGCCGCATCAATAGAAACATTAATATCATTCATATTAGTTCATCCTTTTAATATTCATTATCACAAAATAATTAATTAAATCCAACTCTATTTATCCTTGAGAATATATTTTTATATCAAATCTTGCAAGTGTAATTTTCAAAATTCAATTATTTTCTTACGAATTTTCGATTTAACAAAGCTTTGATTGCATATTCGTCGGTCATCGACCGACGCTACAGCCGTTGATTTCACAATAAACCATTAAACTGCACATTTCATACTGTAGCGGCGTCGTTGACCGCCTGAAAAATATTTTCATATTTATCACCAACTGTGTCCTGCATAGCTTGCCGAGCGACGCATGGAAATACGTAGAATAAAGAAACACACTCATTGATATCATTGACTAAAATGCATGCTTCTGGCTCCAACCGAAAAACGAAGAATTATTTTCTTAAGAATTTTCGGTTTAACTCTTTCACCGAGTGAAAAATAATAGTTGGTTTGCCTGATGGCGATGTATATGGCATGCTTGTTTTTGCCAAATCATCCACAAGTCTCTTCATCACAACTTCACTTAAGTTATCATCGCTTCTGACTGCTCCATAGCAAACAGCTTTGGCAATAAACTCTTTGCCTAACGCAGACTTTGCATTTTTGTTGCCGGAACTCTCAATTTCAAGTGAAATCTCTCTAAGTATTTCCTTGGGAGATGTCTTTGCAAAAAATACCGGCAACTCGTCTACCATAAAGGTGTTGCCATCAAACTCTGTAATGCCAAAACCATGTGCATTGAGAAATTCAAGACATCCTCGTATTCTCTCAGCCTCCTTAACATTCATTGCAATTGTTTCAGGAATTAACAATTTCTGAATCTCTATCTTGTTGCTATCAATTGCATTAATGTACTGCTCGTATAGTATGCGCTCATGAGAGGCACGGGGATTCATTATGAAATAGCCATCTTCTAACTCAAAAATACCATAAAAATTGTCAATTTTTCCAACATATCTGCACCATTTCCATGGACTTTTTTCTGGCACATTTTGCTCATCTTCAACATTTTCGGGTTGTGATTCAATTTGCATCTCTGATGATATTGATTCAGGAATATCCTCATCACTAAAAATAATATCTCTTTTTGGATATATACTTTTTTCCAGAGTATCAAAAGAGTCAATTTCAAGCTGGGAGTATGTCGCTTTGGGTAGTTCAGGTTTAAAGGTTGCAAATGGGTCATTCTCGCTGTTATCTTCAACATCGACTTTATTAGAAAAAGTATCTCTGATTGCTTCTGAAATTGCATTTTTAACCATGTCAGGAAAGTGAAAACGCACCTCTTTTTTTGCGGGATGAACATTGACATCTACAATATCTGGAGGCATATCAATGTATAAAAATAGTATAGGTCTTCGGTCACTGCGCATCAATCTCTTGTAACCATCCTGAACACCAATATTGATTATTGAGGCGGATGCAGGGCGATTATTGATGAATATAAACTGTTCAGACCTATCTGGACGAGAACAAGTTGGCAATCCGGCAAATCCCGTGATTTTAACGGACTTATATTCAAAGTCCAAAGCCTTTAAGTTCATCATATACTCTACTCCAAAAAGGTCATTGATTCGATATTGAAGATCGCAATCAGCGGGAAGCCTATATATATTTTTGCCATCTACACGCAATCCCATGCCTACATGATAATGTGCTAAAGCTTGTAACAAAAAGCAGGTGCGAATGTGACTCTGTTCCGTCTGCGCTGTTCGCATAAATTTTTTACGTGCAGGAAGATTGTAGAAAATGTCTCTAACATCGATAGTAGTACCGGTGGGGCATCCTACAACCTGCACATCAACAAGCTGCCCTCCGTTGATTATAAGCTCTGTGCCTTCTAAGTCACCATCTTGGCAGGTTTGCATTCGAAAACGGGAAACTGATGCAATCGCAGCAAGTGCTTCACCTCTAAATCCCATGGTTGCAATTGTCTCAATGTCTTCAACATTATTAATCTTGCTGGTGGCCTGCTTCTCAATGGACATCAACGCATTGTCTCGATTCATTCCATAGCCATTGTCGCGAATTGAAATTAATCGTCGCCCTCCTGCAACAATATCAATATCAATCTGAGTCGCGCCTGCATCAAATGAATTTTCAACCAGCTCTTTTACCACCGATGCCGGACGATCAACAACTTCGCCAGCCGCAATCTTGTTTGCAACACTAACTGGTAATAATTTAATTGTTCTTGTTTGTATCATCTAGGTATACTATCACTTATATGCAAAAAACTTCAAGCAATACATTATGTTCACCTTGATTTTTCGGTATCGTCATTAAAAAATATTTTCATTTTTATCACCCGTTTGGTGATAAAACAATGTGTTTTCTGCTAATTTTGTTGATTCAAACGCACACATCTATCTCCAACCGAAAAGCTAAGGCAATTTTTCGGTTGAATGTAATTCTCAGGCGGTCAACGACCGCCGCTACAGCTACGAAACAGCAATTCAACATTTGTCCGCAAAAACTCCTCCTCTTCTAGGAGGAGGTGTCCGAGGAACGAGGACGGAGGGGTTCTTCATTTAATATTGAATGTTGAACGTTCGATGTTGGACGTTCTCAATTATATATAATAAATACCTGCGGAGCTATTCCAACCTTAATCTTAACCTGCTGGCTGCGCCAGCTTTGATTGCGGCTTGACCGCCCTATGCAATCTTTACCTGTTGATTTTGGCAAAGATGAAATCGAGCTTGTTGTCAACCTGGACATTAAGTTTGCCGTTTGTCATCTCAATACAACCTTTCCCAAATAGGACATCTATAGAGGTTGGTTCGCAGTCAAACTCTGAAAGATCAAGTTCATAACATTTATCTGCATTGAATTCTCTGAAAATTAAAATGTAACCACTTCTGCTTGCTGATGGAACAGACAAGAATCCTGTATACTCAATTCCGTCAGGCACGTTGCCAATTGGCAGAATTGAATTTGCAAACAGCTCTTCTCTATGGTTTTTCCAAATTTTAACCAATGGTGCGACTTGTGCAATGTAATCTTCTGGAAGATTAGAAATTTCAAACCAGCCAAGAGGATTGGAAAACATAATTGTTGCAAAAAGTGTTGCAGGCGGATACTTAATTGGAGCAATTGGACTACCTTCATACATGTTGGGATTCCTTGTGTTGTTAAGAAATTCCATTCTTAATCTTTTGGGGTCAATCCAGTGACTTAATTGCCAAAGATTTCTAAGTGTTTGATGGGGCCAGTAATTTCCCCTGTCTGTATAACGATTTTCAACAAATAGAGGCCCAACTTGAAGCGCTCCAAAGTATCCAGGACGTGTGCCAGCTGTAATATCCAAATCAAATACCACCTGTCCGTTAGACCTCGCGTTTACCGCTGAAAAGAATTTTTGAAGATTTTGATTACCTGTTTCTGTTTCTGCTTTAATGCTATCAAGTTTGAAGTTTTCAACTCCAAATTTTTCATATGTCTCAATAATAAAATCAGTGTCTTTTTGCCAATTGGCAAATTCATCGAATGAATCAGGGGCAAACCATAAACCAACCTTTATGTTTTTCTCTTTTGCGTATTCAATGATTGGTTCAAGTCCGTTTGGTAATCTTTCCAAATTTGCAGTCCAATAATCTGGATCTGATGCCCAAAATCCTTCCCAAACACCATTTTTTTCTTTAGCAAAGACCGAGTTGGATGTTACTCCTTTTTGCCAACCATCATCAATCTGAACAATGTCAACACCTAACTTTACTGCCGCATCAATCTCCTTTTTGATGAAAACTTCAGAGATGCAACTATCGCGAGATCGGTCACCCCATGTGTTACTTAGAAATAGAGGCATTTTATGCCCTAATGTATCGGGACGTTGATTTGCCTGCCAAGCGTGCAATGTTTTTGTTATCTCAATTTGTCCACCTTCAAATTCAAGAATCTCCCATGTGTCCATTTTTTCATTTGTGTTACCCATCATGAAAAAATCCCAACCTGTGTCAGAAACTTTTACTTTCAAATCCCCGTCAATTGCCTTGGTGGGTCTTGCGTGAGGTAAAGCAGTTTTTTTAATACATATTTTGCCTTTTCGAGAAAAGGACTCCTGCATAATAAAAAGATTGCCATTCAGGCAAAGGTCTCTTTCAGATCGTTGCAGTAACCACTCGTTTTTCTGTGTTAATTCGTTGTGTCGATCAGTATCATCCATGAATTTAACTTGGGTTAGTTTTATGTTCCATGAGTCAAAACTTATGATTTTCTCAACTGTTTCATTTTGTTTGAGCTCTATGTCTGCTTCAATCTTGTTGTCAACCTCTACACCAGCAACTTCCATTTGTTCTTTCATAAAATATTCTTTCCTTTTGTCGGTAATTTCATTCATTATTTCGCAATAATAATATAATTAGCCCACTGATTAAATAAAAAAATGATTTTGTTACAGTTTTCTTAATTTTTCGGCTGAGACACTTTATGAGAACGTTTTTCATGCCGTCACGTAGGTGACCGTTCTCGACCTTTCTCGCCGTAGACAAGGATGGCGAAGGCGGATCCCAAACTTGCAAATCAATATTGTCTTGCAGAAATGGGAGCCCACCCCTCCGTTCTCGTTCCTCGAACACCTCCTCCCGCAGA
>JAQICX010000065.1 GCA_027858345.1 Kiritimatiellia bacterium
CTTCCGTTGAATCTTTCAAAAAAATACGCAATAGGCCTGCTATTACTTGATTTTTTTTTTAAGCCCAACGTCGTCCTCGAATAAAATCTTTACAGCGTTTCATTTGTTCAATGCTCTAAAACTATAATGTTTTAATATATCCCAAACTTTGGCATGTAATGTGCTTTAGTAATTTAGTGTGCTTACAAGTTGAATTCAAATTATAGGTACAGCTTAAACGATAAAAGATAAAGAAGGTATAAGAATGGTTAAGGAGAAGAAAGTTAGAAGAAAAAGAATCAAATTCTCAGTTTCAGCAAATTCTGAGAGTAAAGTATATGTTGCAGGAGATTTTAACAACTGGGATCCATCAAATAAAGAGTTGAAAGATGCAAATGGAGATGGTTCTTTTGAAGGTAGTATATTGCTGGAACCCGGTAAGTATGAATATAAATTTGTTGTTGATAAAACGTGGACAATTGACCCTCAGTGTGATGAGTGGAAGACTAATGGCTATGGAAGCATAAATAGTCTAATAAATATATAATCGTGGGCGTGGTGCCGAAGTGTTGTGGTAAAGTGGCTAGATTCGTCTAGCCACTTTTTTTTTGTCTTTTTACAGGAAGTTCTTAAGCAGTTATCAGTTCACATAAAAACATAAACACGTAATAAGTGATACGGACTACGTGTTCCGTAAGTTTGTGCTTTGCGGGACTTGCAAAGGCTCCTACCGGGAACGCCAAGCCCCAGCTCGGCATTATCATAACATAAGTGCAGTAATACCACACCTCTGTGAGAAACCTATCACTTAATACGTATTACTTATCACGGCTGGCTTCGCCGGCATAGGAGGTTACCTCGCCTGCGAGGTGGGAGGGGTATTTATTCACAATCGTTTTTCCACTGGCTTTGCCAGCATCTTCCCACTTCCTACCTATCACTTATCACAGTTGGCGTAGCCAACTTAATTCGCCATCGCACCCCAAGTTGATTTTCTCAATACAGATGGAACCATACTCAATGTCACTATAAATAAGAACGTCATTATTCCGTATATCAACAGAATTCCATCAAATGAAGACATGCTGTTACCAAATAGTTTCCAGTTTGGATTTATCAAATTAACACTTAGCGCCCATGCAGCCATTAAGCCAGAAAGCGCTTGTGCCCCAAGCATTAAAGACATAGCAACTGAAGTTGAAAGTGATTTGTTGTGCTCTGGAATCAGAGCCAGCGTTTCGGTTGATCTTGCCAGTCCTGAAAATGATCCAATTAGACCAAGAGAAAAATGTGCAATAATAACAAAGATAATTGGAGTCGGAATACTGTCTCTCATCAGAAAAAGCCCAATTGTAAAAACAAAAGCAAGGTGGCAGAAAAGAAATGCAAATTTAGAACCGTATCGGTCTATAACCTTGCCTCCAATAAATAGTCCAACCATTGCCCCAATCATTGTTGTATTGGATAGGAGTATGATGTAGCTGCTTGAAAGTTTCATTACATTTTTTTCAACAAGAGAAAACAGATTTCCACAGCCAGCGGTGAACAGCACTAACATAAAGATATATAGACAAAATGATATAAAATCACCATTGCTTAAGATCTCACCAATGGCTTTGAAAAGACCAATATCGTGAGGCCTGCTGTCTTTCTTCGTTATCTCCGGGATTCGAGAATAAAAATATAAACGTCCAAATAAAAATAGAGAAAGGACAAATAGAACAACAATATACTTTGACACTGGAGCTGTTGAGCCATCATCACTACTTCTGACGTACCAAGCTGTTAAGGCTGATACTATTAGTCCTACTAGTTGAACTGTTATTCTTAATCGACCAAAAAATTGCCCTCGCTTGTTTGGATCAACAAAACTGTCAATGATTGGCATCCATGTGGGAGCAAAAAGAGTTTTTCCAATTGCTAACACTGAAATTCCCGCAACAATTATGATTTCAGCCTGTTTTAAGCTGAAAAACCCGCCTATTGGTATAATTGTAAAGCCAACGGCTGTAAGAAATACACCAAGTGTGCCGAATTTCTTGCGACCAATCTGATCCAATTTGTAGGCAACTGGCAGACGAAATATAACAGAAATAGCTGTTGGTAGTGCAAGATATGTAATGATTCGAGCTGGCGAGATGCCTAATGTAGTCATGTATAAAAGCAAAATACCGTTGCCAAATGCCAACATTCCCTGCATACCCAGCGTCTGTGATGCTATAGCCTGCTTGGATATTTTGTTTCTCTGTCTCTCTGTTATTTGTGACTGTTCAAGTTCCATATCTTACTTTTCTTCTGAAAACTCAATTTCCAAAGTGCCATCCTTTACTGGTGTAGAAATTTTTGCTTGTAATCTTGAATATCCTTCGTTTTGTCTCTCCGCTGCAGTTTCAGGCTTTGCAGATGCAATCTCAAAAAATGCATTATCTGGAGAAAGAATTTTTGCATAAATACTCTTATTGCCAATTGTCAAAATAGCATTTTTCTTGTTTTTGTCAATCTCAATTTTAGCTTCTGTTGTCATATTCCAAATCAGATCTTTGTCGACGACAATACCTTTATATTCATCCTTAATAACAACTTTTTCTTGATCAATAATTGCAATTTTTCTGATTATTTTTTCTGCATTGCCTTCATATGCATTTGACATATCCATAGTTGTTGACATGTCATTCACGTTTGTTGTAGTACTAATTATAGGATTGTTCTTCGCCACATTCTGAAGTTCACCACCAATACTAAGAGTGTTATGAGAAAGGCTGTTGACCCTGAAAAATTCCCAGCGAACGCTATCCTGATTTGTTGACCAAACACCGCCCCTGGTTGAATCATAGATTTCCTTTTCGGAACCAAGATCTGTAGCCCATTGTTCACCTTTCATCTCAAAAATAAAACTACCGACATCCATGTGTCCATGGTTGATTCCTTCAATCTTGCCTGCCTTGATGCCTGTGTATATTGCAGATGTATCCCAGCTTGTTCTGGCAATAGAAAGTTCAACGTCTCCTTTGCCATGCCAAGTTAGTGGCAAATCAATACTTGTTCCTTCGCTTGGCTGATAATAAATTATACTTATTGGATACATTCTTGAGTATTTGTTTAAATACTCATTTGAGAAATCAGATACTTGGCAATAAGCTTCATTTGAAGTCTTTTCGCCAAGCCACATGTGAAGAGGCATAGGCTGTGATCCAAAACTGTCTGCATAGCTGAATATTTGCTTTGAAGGAAGAATTCCGGCATGTATAACAAAATCAAAGCTATCTTTAAAACCGGAGTATTCAAGAATGTTCCAGTCATCTCCAATTGCAGAGTTAAGACATGCCGCCATTAGTACAGTGAAGGATGTGCCATATACCCAATATCCGCAACCTTCTTTGTATATTCCATCAGGCGCATATGACTCAAGTCCCGTGTGAATATTCTCTTCTGCACGCTGAACAACTTTTTCCGCAAGTTCTGAATTCTGCTCGTATGTAGCCAATGCACCTAGCACCATGCCGCAGTGACAAACCTGATTCCAATTGTTATCACCCTTGACCCACCAGTTTTTACTTTTGTCATAACTTTTTTCAAGTCCTTTGCTTATTATTGCACCACTGATTTTCTGTTTCTGCCCATCAGTCAAAACATCAAAATACCAGTCATATCCTAGTGCAAGCGCAGCTGTCATCTCTGCGGTATCAAGGAAATGGTTATCATGCCAGTCAATAAAATCGGCGGCACTCAACATTTCGGCGATTACTCTTTCCTGATATACCTTATTTGGTTCAATCTTATCTGAAGTTCCTAAATACATCACTAGTTTTAGAACCTCGCGTGAAGTACCAAGCATTCTCTTGCGCTTGTCGCCATCCAATCTTCTTGTGCAGACTGGTGTTTTCAATAAACCATCACATTTCTTGCGAAGTGCATCAACCTTTTTCTGAAAAACCTCATCTTCTTTAAAGTATTGCTGTAGTTTGTCTATTCGATCTTCCGTTAACATTAGTCTAGGGTGGGGCGGTAGTTTTTTGATTTGCATTTGCGTATTTCCTTTTAAATTTATTGGTGATATGACTGTTAATATAAAGATAATTGTTAATGTTTTAATAAAGTTCATATTTGCTGCTCATTCCAAACTGGTTGGCTAGAGCATTTCACTAATGAAACGCAGTAAATCTTTGTCCTGCGGCTTCCGTTGAATCTTTCAAAAAAATAGGCAATAGGCCTGCTATTACTTGATTTTTTTTAAGCCCAACGTCGTCCTCGAATAAAATCTTTACAGCGTTTCATTTGTTCAATGCTCTAGTTCTTTTATATGTGATACGTATTACATGTTACGTAAGTTCCCGCTTTGCGGAATACTAGCAACGTTAGGACTAAAGACTCACGACTCAGGACCAAAACAAATAATCATGAGAAAAGCTAATTCCAATCCTCGGCGAGCAAAGTGAGCCCCTTAACCTGCTGACGAAGTCAGCTCTTATCACTGCTAGTTCGCCAAAACTCCTCCCCGGCTAGCTCTTGCTAGTCCCGGCTCTGCGGGAGGAGGTGGCGATCCCGCTACCACTTTGTTTTTTTTTAAAGCAAAGTGGCGGCGGGAGAGACGGAGGGGTACTTCTTAACCTCAACCTCAATCTTTACCTGCTGACGAAGTCAGCATAAACCTATTCATAACCCTTCGCAAGCTTCATTGCCATCTTACTCCATTCAATTGGACGTTTGATATCTGTTTTGATTGTGCTGATATCCTTAAGAATAACCTCGCAAGGAAATCCTTGATCAAATGATTTATTAAGTCTGTCTGTCAAATCACCTTCGGCTTCAACAAGTGAGAATGCATCATTGGCTACAACCGCAGGATTTGGTTTGTGACTGAAAACATATTTTCCCTCAGCCTTTTCTGCTGCAATACCCACATTACACCATGGACTGACTGATATTTTCCTTAATCTTGGAATCTTGGCTATAGCGTGCATCCTGTCATGCAGTTTCTCACAGCAGCCATAATAGTTCAACCCACATCTTTCTAAAATTTCAATTTCATAATTTATTGCAAACTCTTCATGCATTGCCGGCGATACATCACCAAAAATCTGCGCCGTTGCAAATCCCCATACATCCATAAAACTATTTACCTTTTGGGCGACTCCATTACTTTCCATAGGCAACTCACTCGTGTAGCCCGTTGCTCCCGAACCAATACGATCGCGCGGGCTAGATGATTGTAAAATGCCTGCAGCCTCAAGCTGATCCATCTGCATTAAAGTAACATCTGTTGCTCTACGCATTAATGCATGAATATAATCAGGACGCATTACCATATCCATCAAGGCCTCTGTCACTCCTGTCCAGCGTACAATATGATCCCAAATTGGAAAATCAAATCCCTGTCTACCAATTAATTGCGGTGGAAGCAAGTCGCCAAACAAATCATTTATCAACGCCACATTTTTTTCGTTTTGAGCAACATCAACTCTTAAATCAGGAAATTTTATTTTTTCAATATCATCCATATCCTTAATTGCTGGTTCATAGTGATGTGATTGAATTGATGATAAATTCTGATTTAGAGTCGTCTCCGCAATCTCAACTCCGTAACCACAATCAAGGCACACCATTTGAACAGGAAAATATGGAATTTCAACCTGATCTGTCTGAAGATGCTCATGATAAAAAATTCGCTGTTTGAGGTGATTTTCAACGTGGTGTAAAGATGTGTCTTCGCATTGATTTCTTAGTTCCGGCATATCTTCCTGACACTCTTTCCAAGGTAGCTCTGTCAACCAGATCATTGGGCGAACTGGATCTAAATCGTTACTCCTCTGCCATAACACTTTTCTCTCTTCTTGAATTGGAAGATGTGCAATGTCTGCTAACTGTCCTGCTAAGTTCCTAAGTATATCTCTATCATTCTGTGAAAACATATTTACTCCTGATTGTTAATGTAGTTCTGTCAAAAGTTTTACACTCTTTTCAGCCCCATTTTATTGTAAAACAATGGGATACAGACTGTTTTGTTTTATCCCCACATATTCTTATCGGTCAACGACCGAAACTATAGGTGTTGTGTCTGCAAACCAAACCCAGTTCGCCAAAGCTCCTCCCCGGCTATCCACGCCTTGCGGGATAGTCCCGCTCTGCGGGAGGAGGTCACCTCGCCTGCGAGGTGGGAGGGGTATTCCTTTCATTTGATACTTCTCTTTTCATATAATTTTTGACAGTACCGTTAATGTTTCCGCGAATTATAATTCTTTTAACCAGTCACTTGCAAGACTATATCAGTTTTTATTTCCTTTTTTTTGTAAAACTGTACAGTTTACATAGGGCGGACGCGCCGCAACCAAAAGAGATTCTCGCACAGAGGCACGAAGAACATAGGGCGGCATCGCCGCAACCAAAAGGATTGTTTGCAGAATAATTTACAGCAGAATGATTTTAAGAAAATTTTATCGACAGAATCATTTTTATGACAGAATCATTTTAGAAAGAGATTAACGTTCAAAAACAGAAATCTGGGAGCGATAATGTCCTCATTATCATGAAAAGTTGACAGGTATAAAATTGATTTGCAACGTGTTTGAAATAAGAGTGTTGTAAAAGTCTTCAGAAATAATCGACCATAAAAAACAAGAAGCTGAAGGGTTGTAGTACAAAGAAGAGTTTAATGGGGAGAGAACATCGAACGTCCACTGTGTCCTGCATAGCGAAGCGACGCATGGAACATCCATTCGACCAACGGGAGAACAGCTTTAGGTAGGCCATTCGCTACGCTCCATTGCTGTCGCAGGCTCCAGCCTCACTTCCCTCTGGTTGTGTGCCCTAAAGCAACGATCCCGCAGAGCGGGAGAA
>JAQICX010000089.1 GCA_027858345.1 Kiritimatiellia bacterium
AAAGAGTAAGTAAAAGATTACAATTTTACAATAATAGTTGAAAACAAAAGTTAAAGTTGATTTAGACAATCTTCGAAATGTTAACAAATTGATATTCTATTTATGACGAAAATATACAAAATATTATAAAATGTGTCAAATGGTTTTCTTTATAAACAGGCAAAAACCCTCAATTTTTCGGTTGAACACCTCTCCGATCTGTGATCGGAAAGGTATTCAACCGAAAAATCAAGGGCTAAAAGTATAAAGTTAAAAATATAGTTGGAAAAAGTTTGGTAATATGGTTTAATACAGTGATTATTTTATAGTTTTTTGAGTTAGGTGTATTATACATTATGAGAAATAGAATAAAATTGGGTTTGTGGGGAAGTTATGGTCATCAGATTCATAACTCGTTGGATTCTTATCCAGAGTTGGAATTGTGCATTGTTGGTGACTTGGATGATAATATTGAAAGTGAGTTGCTGAAAAAGTATCCGGATGTTGAGGTCTGCAATGATTATGATGAATTTTTGAAATTTAATGGTCTTGAATTTGTTTCGCTTTGTACCGCTATGCGAGTTGAACAGGCGGATTTGGCAATGAAGGCTTTGAAGGCAGGAATTCATGTGTATGCGGAAAAACCTTCTGCGATTACGACTGAGAAATTGGATGAACTTATGGCTGTTGCAAAGGATTGTGGTGTCATATATCATGAAATGGCAGGAACAGTTTTTGATAAACCATATTGGAAGATCAAGGAAGTTGTTGAGTCAGGAATCATTGGTGAGGTTGTACAGGTTTTTGCCCAAAAGAGTTATCCAAATCACGGCAATAGACCCACAAGTGAGCTTAAAGATGGCGGTCTGATTGAACAGAATGGTGTACATGCTTTTCGCTTTGTTGAGCATGTCACAGGCTTGAAATGCAGGGATGTTGAAGCAATTGAAACTTCTCTTGGTGAGACTAGAGAAGGTAGCGATCTGAAGATTGCTTGCTCTATGATGGGATTTCTTGAAAATGGTGGTATCTTTACGGTTATTGCAAACTACCTGAATCAGTCAGGATTCTCTTCATGGGGAAATGAACACGTTAGAATTTTTGGAACAAAGGGATGGGTTGAGTCGGTTGACGCTGGAACAAAAACACGCTTAATTGTTGGGGATAAGGATTATGGCGAGCTTGATACTTCGGAAGAGGCGCCTAACTGGTTAGCACTGATTATTAAGCAGATTCAGACTGGTGAAGCGGTGCCTTTTGATTTGGAGAAGGAGCTGCATCCAACGCAGATGGTTGTTCAGGCGAAGGAAAAGGCGAGGCTGTTTTCAATTAACAATTAATAATTACGAATTACGAATTGGGGAATAGCTCCGCCATTCTTCGCTCTGCGAGCTTCGCAGGATGCAACAGATATTTATTAATGATTAATTTGTAGGGGCATGCCTTGTGTGTGCCTAATAAAAAATTAAATTATATGACAAAGATTTTAGATAAAATTAATAAACCGGAAGATGTTAAGAGTCTTTCTGTTGAAGAGATGTATGCACTTTCCAGTGAAATACGCACTCTGATGATTGATACCATCAGCAAAACTGGTGGGCATCTTGCACCAAATCTTGGTGTAGTCGAGATGACTGTTGCCTTGCTGGCATGTTTTGATCTTTCAGAAGACAAATTGCTTTGGGATGTTGGACATCAGACTTATGTATATAAGATTTTGACAGAACGCAAAGATCGTATTGGTACCATACGTCAATATAAAGGGTTGTCAGGTTTTCAGAAGAGATGTGAGAGCAAGTATGACCTTTTTGGTGCAGGGCATGCCGGAACGGCTTTGTCTGCGGGACTTGGAGTTGCTGTTGAACGTGATTTGTCAGGTCGCAAGGAGGAAGTGGTTGCAATTGTGGGGGACGCTGCTCTCTGCAATGGAATTTCATTGGAGGCTCTCAATAGTATTGCAACAACTACAAAGAAGTTTATCATTGTTTTGAATGATAACGAGATGTCAATATGTGAAAATGTTGGATCTTTTTCTCGTTATCTAGGTGCTTTACTTGCTAGCTCAAAATATAACAAAGTCAAAAGTAGGGCTGAAGATGCTGCAAAATCTATGAAGATGGGGCGTTTTCGTAAAATCTATTATAAGGTTGAAGAGTCTGTAAAGAATTTCTTTCTTGGCAGCAGTTTCTTTGAAGAACTTGGTATTCGATATATTGGACCTGTTGATGGACATGATATTTCAGCACTTATTGAAGCTTTTGAAAGTGCAAAGAAATGGGATAGACCAATTGTTATTCATGTTGCAACAGAAAAAGGGCGTGGTTTTAAACCAGCGGAAGTTGCACCGGAAAATTGGCATGGGGCGTCGCCTGGTTTTGATATTGTTACTGGTGAATATGCAAAGAAGAGTTCTGGAATCAGTTATTCTCAAGCATTTGGAAATGCTCTTTGTGAACTTGCTCGAGAAAATGATGATGTTGTGGCTATTACAGCTGCGATGGCTTCTGGAACAGGATTGATGGATTTCTCTAAGGAATTTCCAAAGCGTTTCTTTGATGTTGGTATTTGTGAAGGGCACGGAGCTGTTTTTGCAGCTGGTTTGGCTAGTCAGGGGAAGATACCAGTTTTTGCAGTCTATTCAACATTTGCACAGCGTCTGATTGATTGTGTTTATCATGACATATGTCTTCAGAAGTTAAAGGTCATTTTCTGTCTGGATAGGGCTGGGGTTGTTGGTGACGATGGTCCAACACATCATGGAGTTTTTGATATTCCAATGTTTAAAACTGTTCCAGGACTAACCATTATGCAGCCAGCAAACGAGTTTGAATTAAAACAGATGCTGAGACTTGCCACAGAGATCTCAGGTTCCTCTGTTCTTCGTTATCCAAGGGGCGTGATTGGTGATGTTGAAATTGCAGATGATGCTGTTGAGTATGGCAAAGCACAAGTAATCAAGAAGGGTTCGAAACAGCAGATCTGGGCAATAGGGGATATGGTTGAATTGGCTGTTGATTTGGCTGAAAAACTTAATGAAAAGGGAATTGAAGCAGGTGTTGTCAATGCAAGATTTATTAAACCGTTAGATACCGAACTGCTTACAAAGCAGATTGCTGATGCTGACAGAATTATTACTTTAGAAAATGGGGCACTCACAGGAGGTTTTGGTGAAAGCATTGAAGTGGAAGTCGGCAAGCATAACTCAACTATGTCGGTGAGTAAATATGGCTGGCCGGACGAATTTATTGAGCATGGTCCAATTGATAAACTCAAGGAAATTCATGGTCTTACTGTTGACTCCATTTTAAAGGATATTTTATGAAAAAAAGGTTAGACTTAATGGTTTTTGAGCGTGGACTTGTTGATAGTCGCGAGAAAGGTCGCAGACTTATATTGGCAGGGCTTGTATTCGTCAATGGGCATCCATCAACAAAACCTGGCATCTCTTTTAAGGATGATGTTGATATTACCGTTAAGGAGACTGCTCGTTTTGTCAGCCGTGGTGGCGACAAATTGCTTGGAGCGTTTGAAGCATTTGATTTGGATGTTCAAGGTGCCGTGTGTATGGATGTTGGTTCATCAACAGGTGGCTTTACGGACTGTATGCTTCAGCATGGCGCTGTTAAGGTTTATGCTGTTGATGTAGGCACGGCTCAGCTGCACTACAAAATGCGTCAGGACGACAGAGTTGTTGTTATGGAAAAAACTAATGCCAGGTATTTTGATGAAACATCATTGCCTGAGATGGTTGATTTTATAACAATTGACGTGTCATTTATATCGCTTAAAAACATTTTGCCGGCAGTTGTCAAGCTTATGAAACCTGATGCAAAAATGGTGTCTCTCATTAAACCACAGTTTGAGGCCGGGCGTGATAAGATTGAAAAGGGTGGCGTTGTAAGAGATCATAGTTTTAGATTAGCGATTGTTGATGATATAATTGCATTTGGTGAATTCGAGTGCGGATTGAAAAGTTTAGGGGTTGAGACATCACCGCTAAAAGGACCAAAGGGAAATGTTGAATTTTTAGCATATTGGGAGCTGGCGGATACAGCATAAGGTAAAGATTAAGATAAAGATTGAGAAGACGCAGGCAAAGCCAGCGACAAGAATGGAGAAGCGGTTGAACAGCCATTGTGAAAGGAATCGCCACTACAATACTTTGCTTTTAGTGATTACGCAAAGCGGTGCTCTCTCCTTTTGGCCGGCAAGGCAAACATGGTTTGTTTGAGTCGTGAGTCCTAAAAAGCTAGTCCCGCAAAGCGGGAGTAAACTGGAAACGAATGTGTTGATCCGCAACCTATCATTTGTCCGTGCCCACGGGACACGGCTACAGAGGTGAAGCTACAGATTAACGTTGGAATGAAGTTTTAGCCCTGCTTGTCGCACCGTAGGAACATAGGCGGATAGCCGAGTCGCTTCGGCTCGGGGAAAATGTTGGATTGGAAGATGGTGGCTTTGGCTTGCAAGTCGAGAAACTGTATACTTTTGTTGGAATTTATAAAAAATAAAAAGGGATTTAAAATGGAACTAAATATGATACTAAGTCAGGGTGGTATAATACTTTGGCTTATAATGGCTACAGGTCTTTTGTCAATGATAATCTTTGTTGAGAGATATGTTCATCTTCATAGAGCAAGACTAAATGTTGAAGGTTTCACATTAGGTGCTTTTACTGTGCTGAAACGTGGAAACAAAGAAGAGGCAATGGCAATCTGTTCAAAAAGTCCTGGTCCAATTGCATACATTGTGAAAACAATAATCGAACATAGCGATCAATCGAAAGAAGATCTTAGAGTGTTGGCAGAAGAGGCCTCTCAAAGTGAAATTTCAAGAATGGAAAGACGCTTGATTGTCATTATGTCTATTGCTCAGCTTACACCACTGCTTGGACTACTTGGAACGTTTCTTGGCATCTTTAAATACTTGTTAGTTATAAGTCCAGAGCTGCCTTTAGTTCAGTCGGCAGACTATATGACTGGTTTGTACTATGCCCTGATTACAACAATTGCTGGGCTTATGGTTGCTTTGCCAAGTTATGCCGCACTCAATTTGTTGTCGCTGAAAATTGATCGTGTTGTAATAGATATGGAGCGTGCAGCATCTGAAACAATATCATTCTTTCAAAAAAATGGAACCCAAAACAATGACAATGATTAAGGATGTTATCAGCAAATCTAAATATCGCAGAAAGTTTCTTCCATACGGAACAAACCATCGAAATCCTTTTTTAGCGAGTGTTCCCTGGATTGATCTTATCGCAATTGCATGTTTTGCAATTTGGATAGGCCGTCCAACATTTCTTGTTCCGGGGATGGAAGTGAATCTTCCTGAACAGGAATTTTCTTCTGGTTCCTCATATTCAGTCTCTGCAGTGGTTTCATCTATTGAACGTGGAACAAACTCAATGAATATTGTTTTCTTTAATGACAAGCGTTTTATCCTAAATAGCAAAGAGCAAGAAAAAAGACTTCAAGCCGATATGAGCAATTTTAATAAAGTCAACCCAAGCCATACACTTATTCTGTTTATAGATAAAGACGTGAGATATGGCACTGTTGTTGACCTGATGGAACTATCTAGAAACGCTGGCTTTGAAGCCGTCAATATGTCAACTCAAACAAAGTAAGTTTTGCGATGCAACAAGCCCTATATATTCTAAATGTTCTTTTTCCTATATTTGCAATTCTTGCATTAGGTTTTTTCCTTTTTAAAATAAAACTTCTGACACCTGAAATGCAAAAAGGTTTGAATAAACTTGCATTCTTTGTTGGTTTGTCATCTATGCTGTTTTTGAAAATTGCTCAGGCCGATCTGAACTTTAGTGTTGCGTGGAAAATCACGGTTGCACACACAGTTACGATGCTGGTTTCTGCTTTGGTTGCATATATATTGGCAAAAGCATGTAAATATGATAGACCTACAATTGGTGCCATTGTACAAATTGGATATCGCTCCAATATGTTCTATTTGGGTATTCCAATTATTTTGTTTGTTATCGATGGTGTGATGGATACAGCAACAAAAGATGACCTGCTTTCAGATCTTTTTATTGGTGTAACTCCTGTAATGGTTGCTTATAACATTTTGGCTGTCATTGTTTTAACAACATTTTCTGAAGAAACAAAGAAACCTTCTCCTGCAAAAATCACTCTTAATGTTCTTAAAAATCCACTTATAATTGCAGCGATTGCAGGTGGCATTTTTGCAGTATATAAAATTCCTATTCCAAAGATGTGTGAAAGAACCTTGGATTCTCTTGCGGGAATAGCATTTCCATTGGCTCTTATAGGCATTGGTAGTACTTTGGCTCAGGTGAAAGATTTTTCCATTCTCAAAAGTGCCTCCTGGGGGATTTTTGTCAAGCTGATAATATCGCCGATAATATGTTTTAGCATGGCATATTTTCTAGGATTAAGAGGCTACATGTTGCTTGCAACAGGTCTTTTGTCTGCAACTCCAACTGCAATATCATCATATATAATGGCTGATCAAATGAAGTGTAATTCTCATCTCACAGCTGTTGCAATTGCCGCAACAACCTTGCTATCATTCATTACCATTGCCACCATCCTCTACATTTTTTCAATGGTAGTTGGATAGTTGGACAGTTAGAAGACAGTTAGACAGTTAGATGGTTCCATGCTTCGCCTTTGGCTACGCAGGACAGGTCCATGCGTCGCTTCGCTATGCCGGACACTGTAGATAGTTAATAGTTAGTTGGTAGGTGACGAAGTCACCACATTGTTCCCATAGTTCCCATATCTCCCATGTTTCAAAATGAGACGGATGAGACCAATGAGACGGATGAGACCAATGGGACGGATGTGTCGCCTGGGAACGCCGAGCTCCAGCTCGGCATATAATCAAACATGAGCGATGTGTCGCACCGTAACTTACGCACTCACGCATTTGCGAACTTGAAACTTCCAATGCCGGCTCCGCCAGCTCTTAATCTTAACCTTAATCTTTATCTGCTGGCTCTGCCAGCTCTTAACCTTAACCTTTACCTGCTGGCTACGCCAGCATACTTCACATCCCCCGAGTACATGACATGAGTTTTGTTTTTGTCTTTAACCAAAAGGGCTCCATCTTTTGAAACACCTTCAATTGTTCCTTCAATTTTGGAGTTGATCTGTTCAACCACAACAGCTCTTCCAATCATTGTAGATAACTTTTTCCATCGTTCCACAATTTTGTCAGCACCTCCATTGTTCAAACAGTTATACCAGAAGTCCAATTGCTTAAGACACAGTGCCGCCAGTGTCACTCTGTCTACATCGTGCTTAGATTCTACAGCGAGTGAGCTTGCGGGAAATATGAATCTTGGTGGTAGATGCTCTGCGTAAGTATTCACATTAATTCCAAATCCCACAATCACATGGTTTACATGCTGCATCTCAGCTGATGCCTCGGTCAAAACACCTACAATCTTTTTGTCGTTGACCAATATATCATTTGGCCACTTAATTTGAGTCTGAAGGGTGGGGCAGCACTCTCTTATTGCTTCTGAAATTGCAATTGCAACAATAAATGTTATTAAGGCTGTTTCGGGTAGTGCAAGTTGTGGACGAAGCACCACTGAACAATAAATGCCGGTGTTTTCTGGCGATTCCCATTTGCGTCCTAGTCTCCCTTTGCCCGCTGTCTGTTTTTCTGCTAGGACAACCGTGCCATCTGGAGTGCCATCTTCGGCGAGTGCCGATGCTTTTTTGTTTGTTGAGTCAATCTCGTCTGCAAAAAAGAATTTGCTGCCGACGATGCTGTTTTCTTCAATCAATGGCCTTATTTCATCGGGCAGAACTTTGTTGGGCGATGCGATGTAACGAATACCCTTGTTGGTTTGAGTTTCAATCTCATAGCCCATCTTGCGAAGTGCCTGAACATGTTTTGAGATGCCAGCTCTGGTAATACCAATGCTTTTGCTTAACTCGGTGCCTGATAGCCAGGAGTTGCTCTCTTTTAGTGCTTTTAGCAATATATATCTTTTATCTGTAAAAATCATGGTTCCATTTTAGACTTGATTTACAAAATTTACAAGATAATTGCCACAAAACAGGAGATTTACTAGGAAAAACTCAGGGCGGCTGAGCCGGAACCAAGAAAAAGTTTACTCGCACTAAGGCACGAAGAGCACAAAGGAATAAAAAATGTTTACCACGAAAGGCACGAAAAAACATCCGCCTTCGTTCCTACGGCGCGACAGGCGAAAGTCGCTTTGCTAAAAAAAATGCATCGCCATTGAAATTTTTGTGCTATTGCTTATTTTCATAGAAAAAGCAATAGTGCCAAAAGTTTATGGAACAATGCATGTTAGCATTCAAATTACAGCTCCGAAGGAGTGCCAGTATGTAGCCACGGGTGTAAACCCGTGGAGATAAAATACAAGCAAAGCTTGTACCTGCTCACGGCAGTGTATGCCGTAATGAAATGAAGGCAAAATAGAAAAAGTTGGACACCAATTTTCCCTTATATAAAGCATTTCAAACAAAGATTTTGTAAAGTTCTTTAAAAATAATTGATCAAAAAATGACGAATCAGGTGGGTTTGTTTAAGTCCAGAGTCGTTAGTCGTGAGTCGGGCTTACTGTTTAATGCAAGCTGTTCCGAAATGCAGTTTTATTCTCTCAACCTAAAAACTTAGCCACTTCTATTCGTTTGAGAGAACGATTCTGTATTTTGCTTTACCAGATTTCAGATGATCAAAGGCTTCGTTGATCTTACTCATCGGATACAGTTCAATTTGTGGTTTAACCTTATGTAGACGAGCAAATTCCAACATCATCTCTATGGTTATTGGACTACCTACAGGCGATCCGGAAATTGATTTTTGACCCATGATCAAAGAGAAAACTTCAATATCAAGAGGCTCCAGCGTTGCTCCTACAAAATGCAGGCGGCCCTTTGGTTTTAGTGTGCTGAGATACAAATTCCAATCCAACTTCACGTTTACAGTGGAGATTATAAAATCGAAACTGCCCGTAGCAGATTCGATTTCTCCCTGATCACGAGAGTTCAATGTGTTGTGCGCTCCCATATTCAAAGCTTCACTGCGTTTAGATTCGCTTGATGTGAATGCTGTGACTTTGCAGCCCCAAGCATTAAGAAATTGTAAAGCCATATGACCAAGCCCACCAATGCCAATGACAGCTACGTTATCAGTTGATTTTACGTCAAATTGTACAAGAGGGTTAAACACTGTAACGCCGCCGCAAAGCAGTGGGCCTGCTGATTTTAAATCTATCCCTTCAGGAATGACAATAACACTGGAGGCATCGGCACGTACTTTATCCGCAAAACCACCGTGGTGTGCAACAATTGTCGGTTGAGCCTCTGCGCATAGATTCTGATCCCCCGTTTTGCAAGAATTGCAATGACCACAATAACCTGAGTGCCAACCCAGTCCAACGGTTGTTCCCTGTTCCAGATTCTGAACTTCGCTACCTTTAGCTGAAACTTTTCCAATCACTTCGTGACCAGCCACAAGAGGATATTGCGACAAACCCCATTCGTTTTCGATCATGCTCAAATCACTGTGGCATATTCCGCAATAAAGCACATCGATTTCCACTTCATTGGGACCGAGTTCGCCTGTTTCGTAGCTGAATGGCTCAAATTGACCGCCAGCTTCTAGAACGGCATATGCATTTATTATCTGTTTTGCTTTGTTCATAGCTTCTTCTCCTTGAATTAAGGTTATTGGATGTTGCCACCCAAATACTTGACGCAGAACAATTGTTCTTCCAAAGTTAACTACATTATATTGCATTTTATGAAAAATGCAACCTTTATTTTGTAAAGCTATCAAACATCCTTGATTTTTCGGTTGAGTCATTGCATGACAGCATATCCGTCGGTCACCGTCCGACGCTACAGTTGTGAGACTTGCAGCTTGACGTTAAAAAGCAAGTTTTGCGAACGACTAACGACCCTTCAGCACTAAAAAGAACCACACCCGATTGTTGCCCTGCATTTAAAGCGATTAAACTTGTGTTGTTCCATTTGCCTTTGGTTATATTGCTTTGTGACAACAAAAGCAATGTGACCAAGGTGAATGGCAACACATTCTTTTAATTTTTCGTGTATTTTCGTGCCTTTCATGGCAAAAAATCTTTTTGTCTTTATCCGTGAAAATCAGTGTTCATCCGTGTCAATCGGTGGCTAAAAATCATCCTATTGTAAACCTTTTTAAAAAACGGGTTGACAACGGTTTGAAAAACAGGCATAATTCCAGCTTTTAAATTCAGAATAGGAAGATAAAGTGAAGAATTATAGTAGATTAATTGTTATATTTTTAGTTGGAACAATCTTAATATCGGCTCATGCAGATACAAACAATGTCATAGAACTGAGTACTCTAGAGATCAGAGATACCGTTGATACAACTGCAACCACACTGATGACAGAAGTGCCCGGTGTTGTTTTGAACACTCAAGGTGGCAACTATTCACAAAATGACATATTGTACAGAGGAACATCTTTCTCAGAAAATGGAGTATCTCTTGAAGGTATAACCCTAAACAATCCACAGACAGAGCACTTTAATGCAGAGCTTCCTGTTTCAAGCACAGTTTTGGAGGCACCAAGTGTGGAAGTTTCTATGAAGCAGAAATTGAAACAGTCCGGCAATTTGAGTTCAACAATTAACTATAACCTCAAAGATATTGCTGATGATATGGAAGCAACTATTTCGTATGGTTCGCATGAGAGCTATAAAGTTTCGGCACTGGTTGAAGGAAAAACCGCCAAAGATGTTGGTGTTGCAGCTTTTGGAGGATATTGGAATATTAATGATTTGGATCAGCAGGATAATGATTCAAAAGGATTTAATGCAGGAGTTATGTCGCAGTCAAATGTTGGCGATGTTGATTTGAAAATCCTTGGTTCTTTTCAGCAGAAAGAGTTTGGTGCGACAGGCTATTACGGTGTTTCACCAAGTATGCCCGCTAATGAGAAATTGGATGACGCAATTGTTTTAGTTAAAGGTTCGTATGAATATGGCGAAGAAAACTATATTGATTTCAGCTCATACTGGAGATATCTTGAAGATCAGTATTCTTTGATTCTGCCCGACTCTTCAAAGTATTATAATCAGCACAAGAGTAATATTGGAAGTGTAAACTTTAATGGATTACAGGTGCTTGACGAATCCTTTGATTTGGACTGGCAGTCCAATATTACATACGAGGATATGGATAGTCTTTCATTGGGAGAGTATGATAGGACATCGGCTAATCTTACTGGTGTTATTCGTTACAAGTTGGATAACTTTGAGTTGAATGCCGGTGTAAGAGGTGCATACTTCAGTGATTATAGCAATAAGCTTTTACCAATTATTGGTGGAACATGGTATATAAATGATATTATTTTTAGTGCAGATTATGTTAAGTCTGCACAACAACCATCTTATACAGCACTCAATTATGAGTCTCCCGCAAGCCTGGGGAATCAGGGGCTCGACTTGCAGACAGATGATAACTTTTCTCTAACCATGAGTTCTTTTATTACAGAAAATTTAACGCTGGATATCTCTGTCTTTGCTGGCGTCTTGAAGAATGCTGTTGACTGGGTGAAGAAAGATGATATATCAGGAAAATGGGAGTCAGTTAATCTAGATGATGTTTCTTACTATGGTGCAGATTTATATATCTATTATCGTCCTGTTGACGTGCTGGCAATATCTCTTTACACATGCTATATGCAAAAAGATGATAAGAATGATGACTATTATTCCAGCAGATATATTATGAACTATCCTGAGTTTAATGTTAAAGTTACGGCTGATTTTATGCCTTTAGACAAATTGAAATTTCAGATTTCACAACAGTTTATCTATCAAAGTGATGATCCGATCAGAACTGATAGAACACAGTCGCTTTGTAATGCAAATCTGATAGTAGGACCATGGTTTGATGATTCAGTTACCTTTGGGATGTCTGCATATAATCTCTGGGCTGATGATTTTGATGTTTATCCAGGGCAGGATACTGCAGCACGCCAGTCAGTCATGGCAAGTGTGAACGTTGCGTTTTAGCGAGCTTAGTTGGATGATTGGTCCGTTAGGTGTTTGTTCGGTGACGTAGCCGCCACATTGATCCCATAATTCCCATATCTCCCATTCTTCAAAATGGGACGGATGTGACGACTGCGTCGCCTAGTCACGCCGAAAAGAAGGAAAATTCGGCATATAATCAATCATGAGCGACTTGTTGCGCTGTCTTGTCGCGCAGGTGACTTGTTTTGGTAAGAATGGATTTTCAAAATTCAAAGAAAAAAGAACCTCTAACCGAAAAATCAAGGACAATGACCTTAGTTTTTCGGTTGGACAAGAAAACATCTGTTTGAGCCAACAAAATCAAGCATTAAAATTTCAACTTTTACTTTTTTGGGTGATAAAGTGAAAAATATTATTTTATGGCAATGAGGAATAGGCCATTCACTACGTTTCCCGCATACCGGGACTAGCAGAGCTAGCCTCCTATTGTTTCTGTTTAGTGGTTAAAGCCTCTCTCGCAAG
>JAQICX010000099.1 GCA_027858345.1 Kiritimatiellia bacterium
CGACGTTGGGCTTAAAAAAAAAATCAAGTAATAGCAGGCCTATTGCGTATTTTTTTGAAAGATTCAACGGAAGCCGCAGGACAAAGATTTACTGCGTTTCATTAGTGAAATGCTCTAGCATTGAATTAGCTCCATATTAGATATTTACTAACTTTTTTGTTTCTGCAAAAGAGTCTTTGATACATTTATGTAGGTTATGTGTGTTTTCTTAATTAGAGCTGAAGGCATTAATAAAATATTTTTCGGCGTGGTGATCATGTTTCACTTTTCAATCTATGCCCAACAGAATTGAGTGATAAAAAGGAAAAATATTATTTTATGGCAATGAGGACATTGCCGCTCCCGTTTTTCCAAGACAACGGTTGTTTGCATGCTGGGAGCGACAACGTCCTCGTTGTCATAACTCTACGTTCAACCGAAAAATTGAGGTAAACATAAAACTAACATATTTTTCACTGTACAACATGAATGTCTTTTGATAGTCTTGTGCGATAGGTAAAAGAATAAAAGTCGGATACTTTTATGGTACAACGCAAAAAGCTAATTTAGGAGAATACAATGGTCTACCAGAAGCACATAACAATAGAAACGACCGGGAACAAAGATTTACACAACATCACAAATGAGATAACAAATGTCATCTCAAACTCAGGCATCAAAACAGGTATAGTTCACATTTTCAATGTTGGCAGTACCGGTTGCATTGGGGCAATAGAATTAGAACCAGGTCTGGAGAAAGATATTGTAACAATACTTGACAAATTAATTCCTCCAAGCTCTTCATACAAGCATGAGCTTACATGGCATGACGGCAATGGTCACTCACATCTGCAGGCAACAATTTTAGGTCCAGATCTAACGATACCTGTAACAAAGGGGCAAGCTGTTCTTGGTGTATGGCAGCAGGTTTTTCATTTAGAGTGCGACATAAAAGCACACACAAGAAACATCATGATTACTGTAATGGGAGAATAATCAGTGGAAATAAAGCCAAAAAAGTCTACAGTAAAGATAGACTTAACAGCCGAACACAATCTTGATAACCAAAGAAATTTATCTCACTCAACGCTCCGAACAGATGTTACATTGCCACAAAACGAAGGAATGACGCTTAATAATTTGAAGAATAACTACAAGACGATTATACAGTCTAATGGTATATTCTATCCTGTGGCATTTCAATTCAAACGCGAACTTGGTCGAGGACGACAAGGGCGGGTATTTCTTGGTTTAAGGCAAGGAGCCAGAGGTTGTATAACGGAACATGCAATAAAGATTTATGATCCAGAACTTTATCACTCGGCAGAGGAGTATTGGACAGATATGGGACGTATTGCATCACAAATTTCTCAACTACAGCAAATTCAGAGTCCAAACCTGGTATCGCGACACTCTTATGATGAGACATATGGTGTTGGTTATGTGCAGATGGAAGCAATTAACGGCATCGACCTTGGAACATTGCTCTCCAGAGACTCTATTGAACTTGCCAAAGAAAAATGTACAACAAAAGAGTGGAAAGAATTCACCAAATCAATATTCTACGTGGCACCTAGCGGAAATATATCTTTGCAGCCGGCATTTGTTGTATATATAATGAGGAATGTTCTTAGAGGATTAGAAAGACTTCATGAATTTCATTTTATACATTCAGACCTTAAACCAGGGAACATAATGGTTGACCGTCTTGGTTCCATAAAGATTGTTGACTTTGGTAGAGCAGTGATTGATGGAGAGAACCTGACATTCCTGTTTGGTTCACCAATGTATATGCCACCGGAGTTGCATAAAAGAGAGGTTGCAGGACCTGCTGCAGATCTGTTTGGGGTTGGCTTGGTTGCTCTTGAACTACTACGGGGAGAACCGCTGACTGATGATGTGAACACATCCGAACAGGAACTGTTGGAAATCAAACTGACATTAGCTGAAAACCTTGAAAAGATACTACCCAAAAATGTTTTGCGAGATAAAGACTTAATACAAATGCTTAAGAAGGTGTTAGACCCAGTCCCGGAGAACAGATATAAATCGGCAAAAGCTGCAGAAGCAGGACAGGACGGTCTTGTTCAGGTGAACAAAAGACTCACAAAACTTGGCATCAATACTGAATTTGAGAGAATCATCTCAGCATATCTATCCAAGCTTGTGGATGCAAAAACAAGTCGAATTGAAATAACTATACCAGAGGATTAGTTTTGAGAGTATGCATTGACATTCAATCAGCAATTGCTCAACGTGCGGGCGTTGGGCGATACACAAAAGTTCTTGTGGAAAATCTTATAAGCAGCGGTCACGCTGAAGACTTAAAACTTTTCTACTTTGACTTCAAAAAGGCTGGGTGTCCATTTTCGGCAGATAATCTGGAGTTGAAGCCCATCACTTATGTGCCTGGCCGGATTGTGCAGAAAGCATGGACGACCATAAACTGTCCGCCGTTTGATTTTTTTGCAGGCAAAGCGGATGTTTATCATTTTCCTAACTTCATCATACCGCCGATTGCAAACAAAAAAGCCAAAAAGATTGTTTCAATACACGACACATCCTTCATACGCTTCCCGGAGTTTACAGAAGAAAAGAATCTGAAATACATCACAAAGAAAATCAGAGAGACTGTTGCAAAAGCAGACAAGATAATTACAATTTCACATTTCAGTGCAAAAGAAATAATGACACTGCTTGATGTACCGGAAGAAAAAATTGGGGTCACTCATTTGGGCATATCAGAAAGTTTTAAACCAGAGGATAAGCAGGAAGCTTTTCTAAAAGTCAAAGAGCAAACCGAGATATCTGCCCCATATATTTTAACTGTTGGCACCGTTGAACCACGCAAAAACCTGATACTGGCAATTGAGATGTTTGAGAAGATGAAAACATTTGAAGGTAATTTAGTTATTGCAGGAATGCTAGGCTGGAAGTATGAAACCATATTGGAAAGAATCGAAGCTTCACCAAAAAAGAACAAAATAGTTTATCTGAATTATGTGCCGGATGGATTGCTCTCTTTTCTATATTCAGCAGCAAGTTTATACATTATCCCATCGCATTACGAAGGGTTTGGTTTTCCACCTGTGGAAGCAATGGCCTGCGGAACACCAGTGCTCTCATCAAAAGGTGGCTCTTTGCCGGAAGTTCTTGGAGATGCTGCAGAATATGCCGAATTTAATGCACCGGACCAATGGGCAGAAAAGGCCGATCAAATAATCGACAACTCGTCTCTTCAAAAGGAGCTAATTGACAAGGGAATCATACAAGCAAGCAAGTATCGCTGGACAAAAACTGCGGAAGAGACCTGGCAAATTTATAGTAATTGAGAAACGGTAGCGGAACAATAGAGAAACATGCTTACTCCTTCGCCATTCTGGACTCCGGCGCGACAGGTCGCATGAGAAACGATAGCAGAGCAATAGTAGAACATTAGCGGAATTTTGGGGAACCTATGGTTTCAGAGCTTTAGCTGGTCTCAACAGAGGTCTGGAAACCATAGTTGACAAGAAATGTAGAGTTGGCTCTATGAGCCAAGTTAATTGCTTCGCAGAAGCATCACCTCGGTGTTCCCAGAAGACGAACAACGAAAAACGCTAAACGAGAAACGATTTATGAAAATGGTAGTGGCAATAGATACAAGATGGATTTTTAAGGAGCTATCAGGTATTGGTGTATATACCAAAGAGATTATCAAGAACATAATTGCTCTTGATAAAGATAACTCATATATACTAATATTCGATAAGCTAGAAGTCCAAGCTCAAATTGAGAAAGAATTAGATATAGAAAATGTCGAGAACTTTAAATCGATCAATGTTGGTTTTGGAGTTTTTTCAATCGGCAATCAATTGAAATTCAATAATGTTTTAGTTAAAAACAATGTTGATGTATATCACTCTACAAACTACATGGTTCCGGTTCTCCCAAGACTTGGCAAAGCGTCAAAGATCAAGTATGTAGTTACAATTCATGACATAATTCCAATGCTTTTTAGAGAACATGCACCAAAGTCAAAGAAGAGCAGGCTTTTTCCGGTTTTCAAGGCAATCATGAAGAGAGTTGTGAACCAGGCTGATATCATCCTGACAGTTAGTAATGCATCAAAAAATGATATTGAAACCTATTTCAAAATAAAGCCTGACACAAAAGTGCATGCCTTCCACAACGCATGCTCAGACAAATTTCAGCCAATACCATTTGATGACAAAAAAGATATGCAGTTTTTATATGTTGGACGAGCCGATCCATACAAGGACATTGAGACAATTATCAAGGCCGTTTCTATTGTTGCAGAAAAGGGATACAAAAATATTCAACTGGTTTTAGCAGGTTCACCCGACGAAAGATACAATGCGCCTCAAGTGTTAACAGAGGAGCTTGGCCTAATCAGTGTACGCTGGACTGGTTATATTTCGGATGAGGAGTTAATAAAACTGTATCAGGAGTCAACCGCCCTACTCCACCCATCGCTTTACGAAGGATTTGGCCTTCAGATTATTGAGGCAATGCAGTCTGGGACACCAGTTATAAGCTCTGTTGGAGGATCACTGAAAGAGATATGCGGCGATGCTGCAATTGTCCTTCCTGTAAAATCTCCTGAACTTTTTGCCGAAAGCATTGAAAAACTTTTGAATTCCAAAGAATTGCAGAAAGAACTTATTCAAAAAGGTTTCAAGCGGGCAAAAGAATTCTCATGGGAGAAAACAACAAGAAACATTCTATCGATATATTGAGCTGGCAGAGCCAGCAGGTAAAAAGAATAGTTAGACTGTTAGTCAGTTAGACAGTACACTCCGTGGGGTGGAAAGGCTGAAGTTGTCAGCAAAGTCGGCGGTCAGCAGATAAAGATTAAGGTTGAGGTTAAGAAGTACCCCTCCGTCTCTCCAGCTCCCCTAAAAGCGGGAGGAGCTTTGGCGGACTGCAGTGATAAGAGCTGGCAGAGCCGGCAGGTTAATGAAGTTACGGGGTTCACTTTGTTCACCGAGAGCTGGCTGTGCCAGCTGTGGGAAGTGATAAGTTTCTCACAGATGCGTGAAATCAGCTTCTCTAATTATTATTTGCTTTGGTCCTGAGTCCTTAGCCCATAGTCCTAACGAGCTAGCTGGGTAGGAACGTTTGTTGAACAGCAACAAAGTTGCGATTAAACGGGAATAAAATGACTATTCAACAGACACAGTCGATTAAACAGTGCTGAAGGCACATAACCGGCAGTGTCTTAGCTAATAACTAAAAACTAAAAGCTAATAACTTTTATGTGAGGAAAACAGATGAAAGGTATAACACATTTTTTTAGTGGGATTGCTGTTGCATCATGTTTTCCATATGCAATTGAGAGTGCAATAGCTGGAAAGCCAATGTGCTTCATAGTTGCTGGCTTTATGTCACTAATTCCAGACACAATAGACTTTAAACTGCTATGTTTTCTAAAGCATGTTGACTATCGAATTGCACCAGAACACAAAGAGTTTAATCCACAGCAGATTGCTGATGACCTTGCAAGAGCTATAAACAATTCACATGCTATGAACAAGAGTCAAATAGTGCGTCTATGTTCAATACGAACATCTCCTGATAATTGGTTTGAATATTCAGTCACGTTTAAAGGTTGTGAAATTATTGTTCATGAAGGTAACGATGAAAAAAAATCTGATAAGGTTGGAACAGCAAAAACAGGTGTTCCTTTTCACTGCTCATACAACTCAACCGTTACTGCATCAATCTTCACCGGTCCAACAATAACCATTATTCCAAAAGAGGGTCACACACTAATAGACTTTCTAGACTGGCATCGAAGTTTCACGCACAGCTTCACATTTGGTCTAGTCTTGTCACTAATTATTTCTATTTTCAATATACAAGTTGGGATAATTGGTTTCTGTGCTTACTCTTCACACATACTGATAGACCAGCTTGGTCACATGGGTTCGTCAATTTTATGGCCATTCAAAAAACAAAAAATCGTGGGGGGGGCTTTATGCTATTCGACATCAACTTTTGCAAATATGTTTATAACATTAACCGCCATTTTAATAACCTTTGCAAACATATTTTATTATCAAAACCCAACTCAGCTTCTTGTTGCAACAAGAATTGTTATCATACCTATAATTATAATGTTGATATATAAAAAGCTGGCGTCAACCACTTAAACGCTTGATATTAGTATAAGAATTTATTAATATTCATTTTTAATTATTATACATGAATTTACAAATAACAGAATGGAGACAATCATGACAGTAAAAGTAGGAATCATTGGTGCGGGCGGTATGGCCGAATATCATATTGCAGGTTTCAGAGCTGCAGGAGCAGAAGTTGTTGCTGTTGCAGACTTAAATGTTGAGGCAGCAAAAGCTCTCACATCAAAACTGGATATTCCAGAGGTATACTCAAGCCTCACAGAGATGGCAGCAAAATCAAGTGTTGACGCTGTTTCAATTATCACTCCAAACAAGTTTCATAAAATGTTGGCTGTTGAAGCACTAAATGCAGGAAAGCATGTTTTCTGTGAAAAGCCACCAGCTTTAAATGCTGAAGAAACTGCTGAAATGAAATGCGCATGCGAGAGTGCTGATAAAATATTGATGTTTAACTTCAACAATAGAGCTAGACCTGAATCATATGCAATGATGAAATACATTGAAAATGGTGATGTGGGCAAAATCAATTCAGCACAAGCTGTATGGACACGAAGAACAGGCATTCCTGGTTTTGGTGGTTGGTTCACAAACAAAGCTCTTTCTGGTGGCGGACCGGTTATTGACCTGCTTCACATGATTGACTTGGCTCTATACTTTATGCAATACCCGGAACCTGCATACGTAATGGCTCAAACATTCAGTGATTTTATCGACAACAAAGACTTTAAAGGACCATGGGGTATTCCAGACGTTGCCGATGGTGTTATGGATGTAGAGGCTGCATGTACTGGTTTTGTGACATTCAAAGATGGACAAGTGCTATCTCTAAGAAACTCATGGGCCGAAATGATTAAACGTGAAGAAGTTTCCGTTACATTTCAGGGAACAAAAGCAGGCGGCATGGTTCAGCGTCTATTTGGAATTGACGGAATGGATGACACAAGTATTGACAGTTGCGAACTGTACGTTCAGGAAAACGGCAACTCAGTTAATAAGTCAATTATTGTTGAGCAAGATGAGTCAATGGGACGTGTTAGATCAGCGACTAACTTCATTAAGGCAATCGAAGGTGAAGAGAAACCTCTTAACACAATCGACCAAGCTATTAAGCTAATGAAAATTGTCGATGCAATCTACAAATCAGCGAAAACTGGTGAACCGGTAAAAATTGATTAAAAACATGGATTAAATCTCGCATGGAGTGCCTAACTTCTCCTGCGAGATACTATACAATGTCAAATACAATAACATTCAAACACAAAAACATATGTTGGAAACTGCATCCCCAAACAGCAGAAACAACAATACAATGGTTGAAGATAAACTATCCATATATATACATAAACAAAAGTAACATCCTAAAAGATGATAAAGGTAGCTTGGTTCTCAGAAAAAATGATATTGTTCTTAAGAAAAGAACTCCTCGTTCAAACAAGAAAAAAATCCTATTTGCCATACGTCCCTCTCAATCAAAAGAAACATACAATATCACACAAAAACTTTTTGATCTTCAAATTCCTATTCCGGAAACACTAG
The DNA here is from genome assembly GCA_027858345.1 of Kiritimatiellia bacterium. GTDB lineage: Bacteria > Verrucomicrobiota > Kiritimatiellia > JAQICX01 > JAQICX01 > JAQICX01. The sequence goes on from JAQICX010000099.1 coordinate 7,662, forward strand.
GTTATGCCACAGAATATCAAAGTGGAAAACGAGTCGCAGACTATCTACTATCAAAATATATCGAAGGCAATGTTGAGGTTCAAGATATATTAAGTCGAAACTATGATAAGGTTTCTCTTGATGAAACCATAAAAAAAATGGCAGCACTGGTTGCCACATTTCATATCAACAACATTTCTAATAGAGACTTAAAAGATAGCAATATTATTTTAAACCTTAAGACAAAGCAACTTTTAGCAGTGGATTTTGATGGAATCTCTTTTACAAAAGAGTTAACACAACAAAGAGCACAAAAAGATATAAGACCAATATTTATTTCAATGAGAGCTCATAACTTGGAAAAATCTTTTTTTGAACTATTGCTCAATGAATACAACACACATATGCCGGCTGAGAAAAAAATATCCATATCCATTATCGATGAATTCCTGAAAAATTAAATTTTCCACACAATCAAATATTAAAAATGAATTCATCAGCAATCGCCTGTTCCTGACCTTAGTTTTTAGGTTAAATGGCTATATATTTTTTATCAGCCACGGATTGACACGGATTAACACGGATTATATTTATGTAAATCATTGCAGATAAGCACTTTCTGTTTTTATGATAATTTGAATTGCAATTAAACTGAATGACAGATTTTCTTAAATATCATCTACTGGGTGATGTTTTTATAAAATAATTTTAATCAGTCTTACAGCGTGAAACAATCTACATATGTGGTTAAGCATAAAGACATTACGTGAATGTATTTATCCGTGAAAATCCGTGTTTATCCGTGGCTAAGAGAAAAAAGAACCTGCAACCGAAAAATTGAGGGTTCCTGAAAATAAGAATAAAAAACATTTGCTATGTTTAAGATATTGATGTACTATCAAAGAAAATGGGTTATGCAAATCTTGTTTAAGAGGACGTGAAAGCAATGGAAACAAGCTACATTGGAAATGCAATGCGAGGAAGCCATCCACAAACAATACTATGGGAAAAACTTGTTCGGAAATATATTGATAAAGTATAGTGTGCTTAATGTAACGACATTCTCTGCCACACCAAATCAAACTTTTGGTTCTCAAAGACCATAAAATAGCAGATAGTTGCAAATGGAATCGAACGGCCGAATGTTAAAGGAATCATGAATCCTATACGAAACTTGATATTGCGGAACAAAGGTAGATATCAGAAAGGAACATTATGAGCGAAAACATCTTCATTGGCTTGGCAAATAACGCTGCTATTTTGATGGCACTCGGGCTTATCTACGACAGCATTTTCAGAAAAAAGCATATTTCCTCATCCACTTACTATCAGATGGCGTCAGGTCTTATCATAGGAATAATGGCTATTGTCCTCATGGCAACTCCTGTAAGATGGGAATCAAATATCATATTTGATACCCGAACAATTCTACTTGGACTAACGGGACTTTTTTTTGGTGCTATTCCCACATTCACAGCCATAATAATTGCCGGGGCTTATCGTCTCAGCATCGGTGGTATTGGTGCATCTATGGGAGTTGCCACAATCGTTTCATCCGCTCTTATAGGATTGATATGGCGTCACTACCGCTTTAGCCGTTCGCAACTGTTATCCATTAAAGAACTATATCTATTTGGTGTTGTTGTACATATCACCATGATTCTGTGCATATTTCTATTGCCACAGGAGTTCATCGGGAAATTCCTAAAATCCATGGCTACACCAGTCATTATCATCTATCCTATTGTTACAGTACTACTGGGAATACTACTTGCAAATAAAAGACGACAAATGCTTATTGAAGATGAGCTCAGAGAGAGCGAAAATATGCTGAATGAGGCTAACGCAAGACACGCTGCAATGATAGAAAACATTGGTGATGTCATTTCCATAGTGCGGGCTGATGGCGTTCTGACATATATAAGTCCAAACAGCGAAAAATTATCAGGTGCGACACCTGAAGAACTTCTAGAAACGAGTGCATGGAACAGAGTTCATCCTGATGATTTAATGAGAATACAAAATGATTTTAAGAACTTGCTAAAAGATGATAATGCAATCAAAACCACTGAATATAGAAATAAATGTAAAGATGGAACCTATAAATGGGTTGAAATCACTGCTGTTAATCGTATAAAAAACACTGCTATTAATGGTATATTACTAAATTATCATGACATTAATGAGCGCAAGCAAGCGGAATTTGCTCTTGCTGCCGACGCTGTTACCCTACGAAGCATCGGAGATGGCGTGATAACTACAGACATGCAAGGTAATGTCATCATGCTCAACAAAGCAGCAGAAAATCTTACCGGATGGAAATCTGATGAAGCTACCGGACATCCATTGCCGGATGTCTTCAATGTTATAAATGAAATCACACGCAAAAAATGCGAGAATCCTGCTGAAAAGGTACTTGCAACCGGAGAAATGGTTGAATTGGCGAATCATACATGTCTGATATCAAAAAATGGTCAGGAGATTATAATAGCTGACAGCGGCGCCCCTATTAGAGATGCAGAAAGCCAAATTATTGGAGTTGTACTGCTATTCAGAGATATGACCGAAAAGTACAGACTCGATAAGTCAATCCAAAAAACACAGAAATTGGAATCTCTAGGCATTCTTGCAGGAGGAATTGCTCACGATTTCAACAATCTACTGGGCGGCATATTTGGATATATTGAACTGGCACTTATGGAAAGCAAAGAAGATGATGTTTCAAACTACCTTGCAGAATCATTAAGTAACATAGAGCGTGCTAAAGCCCTCACGCAACAATTACTTACTTTTTCTAAAGGTGGAGCACCAATTAAAAAACTTGAAGAACTCTTTCCTTTTGTAGATGAAACAGTTCAATTTGCATTAAGCGGGACAGCTGTTTCAAGTGTTTTTGAAATTCAAGAAAACCTTTGGTTGTGCGAATTTGATAAAAACCAGATTGCTCAGGTTATTGACAACATCACCATAAATGCACAACAAGCTATGCCAAACGGCGGCACAATCAAAGTGTCTGCTAAAAATGTAATTTTTGAGGAACATACACATCCTTCACTTGCTGCCGGTAAGTATATTAAACTTTCCTTTAAAGATCATGGCATAGGCATACCAAAAGAATTCTTACCTAGAATTTTTGATCCTTACTATACCACAAAATCAAAAGGACAAGGCCTTGGACTTGCTTCCTGCTATTCAATCGTCAACAAGCACGGAGGCTGTATAGATGTCGAGTCCGAATCAGGCAAGGGGAGCACATTCCATCTTTATCTACCGGCATCAAACCATACTGCCATATCAACAACTGAAAAAAAAGAAAAAAGACATAAAGGAAACGGCACTTTTTTAGTCATGGATGATGAAAGATCAATTAGCGAAACTACAAAAAAAATGCTTGAATCTTTTGGATATGAAGTTGTACTAACTGAAAATGGACAGGATGCTGTGGATTTCTTTGTTGAGTCAATGAAAGCAAACAAGAAAATTGCAGGAATGTTCTTTGATCTTACCGTGCCTGGAGGCATGGGCGGGAAAGATGCCATTTGCAAAATTCGCAAGATATGCAAAGAGACTCCAGCATTTGTTGCAAGTGGATATTCCGGAGATCCAATCATGGCTGAACCCGAAAAATATGGGTTCAATGCAAGCATTTCCAAGCCCTTTACGATAGCTGAACTCTCAAAAATGCTGGCAAAACACTTGAACAATAATATTGCAGAATAGAAGATTGGCACATTACAACACCAATAGCAATGCCCTAGGTTTTCGGTTTTACTTTAAAACATGCATTTTAAGCAATAGAACAAAACTATTTGTTATTATTGTAGGCTCTTCGTAAATTATTGTGGATAACTTGTTTTTATTCGCCCCAGCTATTAGCTTCGCTAGTAGCTGGGTCGTTGTATGGCTTGTTTATAGTACCCCGCATTGCATACGGGGCTACTAAAGTTTGACTACTTCGTAGCCTTAGAACAGTGACTCGAGTTTGCGAGAGAGGCTTTAGCCACTTATAATAAACTTAATAGGCTGAAGCAATGAGCAAAGCGAATGGCCTACCTGTTCAATGTTAATAGCCATGTATGAAATGCATGGTTAATTAACCATTACCAATGTAACGACTGCAACGCAGTCGAACAAAAGAGAACAGATTAGCCTCAAAATATTAGGAAGAACCAAGGTTCATAAGTATTTGGAAGAGCATATATATGCAACAAAATTGATTAATCAAGTGATAAAGATTAACTAAAAGTGAAATTATCTGTTTTTGTTCTTGCTAAGTGTGGTTCTGAAAATGTACTATGCACGACCTACAGTTGAAGTTGTAGCAAATTGAATTTATTATAGATTAACAAGTTGTCATGGTTATGTTGGCAACATTTTAAAATATGGAGTTAGATTATGTCTAATACAGTATTAGTTGGTGCCCAGTGGGGAGATGAGGGAAAGGGTAAGGTTATTGATGTTTTAACTGCGGATTCGGATATTGTAGTCCGTTTTCAAGGAGGCAATAATGCTGGTCATACAGTGAAAACAGGCAATGAAAAGTATGTTTTGCATTTGATTCCTTCAGGTATTTTACACGATGATAAGATGTCAGTTATTGCTAATGGTGTTGTTGTGGATCCGCAAGGTCTTGTTGATGAGATTCGTGGTCTGGAAAAAGATAATATCAAGATTGAAGGCAAGTTGAGAATCAGTGATAGAGCTCCAATTGTTTTTCCTTTTCACAAGATACTTGATGCAAAAGCTGAAAGTGGTCGTTCTTATGCCCAGAAGATTGGTACAACACAAAGAGGTATTGGACCCGCATATTCAGACAAAGTTTCAAGAGAGGGTATGCGTATTGGCGATTTCCTGCTGACAAATTTTGAAGAAAAACTTGGTGCAAAGATTGATGCAGTTAATGCACAACTAGCATTTTTTGGCAAAGAGACAGTTGACAAAGATGCAATGATTAGAGATATGGTTGCACTTGGAAAAATCATTAAACCATATATTTGTGATACACAAGTTTATCTTAATGATGCCATCAAGGCAGGCAAAGATTTACTGTTTGAAGGTGCTCAAGGAACAATGCTTGATATTGACTTTGGAACATATCCTTATGTGACATCATCAAATACAACAGCAGGTGGTGCAACGACTGGTTCAGGTGTTGCTCCAAATAAAATTGATAGAGTTATTGGTGTTATTAAGGCATATACAACACGTGTAGGAGAAGGCCCATTTCCAACAGAATTGTTTGATGAAGATGGTGCAACTCTTGCAAGAATCGGCCATGAATTTGGTGCAACTACAGGCCGTCCACGTCGCTGTGGATGGTTTGATGCTGTTGTTGGGCGTTATGCCGCCGCAGTTAATGGTGCTGATTATTGGGCAATGACAAAACTTGATGTTATGGATACATTCAAAACAATTAAAGTTTGTGTCGCTTATGATTATAATGGTAAACGTCTTGAAAATATGCCATCAGATGCCGATGTCCTTTCAGCTTGCAAACCAATTTATGTTGAGAAGCCCGGATGGCAGACTCCAACAACTGAAATTACAACTTTTGAAGAGTTGCCACAAAATGCAAAAGATTATGTGAATTATCTTTGTGAGATCACAGGTGTTGAGCTTGGTATCCTTTCTATTGGACCAAAGCGTGAGAGCACTGTTCGCGTTGCGATATAAGTTAGACAGTTAGATTGTTAGAGGGTTAGACAGTTAGAGGGTTAGACAGTTAGATCGTTTTCCATGCGTCGCGTCGCTATGCAGGACACAGTAGAGAGTTGGACTGTTAGATCGTTAGACTGTTGGAGGGTTAGAGTGTTGCATTGTTAGTAGGGCAGAAGTTTTTTGCCAAATTTAAAAAGAATTCAAAAATTGAGTGAAGATTTAAAAAAACTTAATAGACTGCCAAAGCATATTGCGATTATAATGGATGGTAATGGGCGTTGGGCTAAAAAACGCATGTTGCCTCGCATTAAAGGGCATGAGCAGGGAAGCCAATCGGTTATTTCTGCAATACGAAGCTGTAAAAAGTTTGGGATTAAGTATCTAACCCTGTATGCATTTAGTGTGGAGAATTGGGCACGTCCAAAGGATGAAATTTCAGGTTTGATGAATTTATTGATACGATTTATCAAAAAATACGAGAAAGAGCTGCATGCTAATAAAGTTCGTTTGAGAGTTCTTGGACGAATGGAAGACATGCCTGAAGACGTTCAAGTTGCTTTGAATAAGGTCATTGAGGATACATCATGCTATACAGAATATAACCTTAATCTTGCTTTAAGTTATGGAGGTAGAACTGAGATTGTCAGTGCCTGCACAAAAATCAGCAGGAAAGTTCTCAGTGGTGCTCTTAAACCAGAAGATATTAACGAGAATAATTTTGCAGATAATTTATACCTGCCTGATATTCCTGATCCAGACTTAATGATTCGTACCAGTGGTGAGATGCGAATAAGCAATTTCCTGCTATGGCAACTTTCATATGCTGAATTTTATATCACAGATGTGTTATGGCCTGATTTTCGTGAAAAAGAGTTTTATAAAGCGCTATTAGAATATAGTAATAGAGACAGACGATTTGGAAAAGTTCAGAGCGAGCAATAATGATTTACCTAAAAATTTGTATAATTTAAAGAAAAGGGAAGTATGAGAACAAAAGTAATAACCGGTGTTGCCTTAGGCATCTTTTTTGCCTGTGCAATTCTATTTCTACCAAAGATTTTTATACCATTCTTTATGTGTGGTTTAATTATATATGCGTTGAATGAATATTATGGCATTCTGCGATCTACAGGTTTAACCCCTGCCAGACTTATCGGCTATTTTTTCTCATGTCTGCTTATAGTTGGAACATACTTGATTGTAAACAAAACTCCCATGGAGAACGGATTGATATTATCCAATTTTGAGTCGTCAGTTCTTGCAGCAGCAATTATCACATTTTTCTTGCGAGAAATGGCTATACCAAACAATACCAAAATAACACAAAATCTTGCAACAGAAGTTTTTGGTGTGTTTTATATTGCCTTTTTGCTGAATTTTATTTTAAAGCTTGGGTTTATGTTCAGGGTTCCAGAAGATGCTTTGTCAGCCCTTCCTCAAGGTGGTCGCATGTTGTTATTATATGGAATTGCCACAGTAAAATTTAGTGATGCCGGGGCATATTTTACAGGCAAGTATTTAGGAAAACATAAGTTGTTACCAAGGGTTTCTCCGAAAAAAACATGGGAAGGTGTTGGTGGAGGACTGGTATTTGCAATTGTTACAAGTTTAATTGTCTGCAAGTTGACCAATTTCAGTTTTGGATCACTTGAATTTTCTCTGCTAGATGCATTTATTCTTCCTGTACTGCTTACATTTGCAGGTTTGGCAGGGGATTTATGTGAATCTATGTTGAAGAGAGATACAGGTATTAAAGATTCAAGTAAGGATTTGCCGGGCATGGGTGGTATACTTGATGTTTTAGACAGTTTGATTACATCATTGCCAATACTGTATATTTATGTGATTTATGTGGTTTAAGACACTGGATTTGTCAGTTGTGTCAAGTAGGGCGTTATTAGTGATAGGTTTCTCTCCGAGGGATTGGATTCGCTGCACTCGTGTTGTTTATTATAGTTGCCAAGAGGGGATTGGCGCTCATTCCTTGGAATTAGAGAGCAGAAGATAAGCGAATATAAAAGATGAAAAATGTAGTAATTTTGGGAAGTTCAGGGTCTATTGGAGAGAATGCACTTCGTGTTGCAAAAGCTCTACCGGAAGAGTTTAAAATTGTTGGTTTGGCTGTTAGCAGCAACATCGAGCGACTTCTAGAGCAAGCAGAAGAATTTGGTGTGACCAATGTTGCTGTATCAGATGATGTAATGGCTGAACGCGCTGGTGAGCTTGCACCTGACCACTTAAATGTTTTAAAGGGACTTGATGGTGTAACAGAGCTTGCAGGCATGGATGATGTTGATTTGGTTGTATGTGCCATTGTTGGCATGGCCGCAATTAAACCAGTTCTTGCTGCAATTGAAATGGGTACCGATATTGCCCTTGCAACAAAAGAAACTCTGGTTGCAGCCGGTCATATTGTTAAAGTTGCTTGTGAAACATCTGAGTCTTCAATTATCCCTGTTGACAGCGAACATTCTGCAATTTTTCAGTGTATGGCACGACGTCAGGATCAGTTATCTCTAAACCGCGATCCGGAATTGAGAAAGATATTTCTTACCTGTTCAGGTGGACCATTTGGTATGCGTCCGGATATTGATCTGACAAAGGTTAGTAAAACAGAAGTTTTGAATCACCCACGCTGGAATATGGGTGCTAAAATAACTGTTGACTCAGCTTCATTGATGAATAAAGGTTTAGAGCTGATTGAGGCTCGTTGGCTTTTTGATTTGAGCTCTGATGAAATAGATATTGTTATACATCCGGAAAGTATAATACATTCCATGGTTGAATATGTTGATGGTTCAACATTGGCTCAGCTAAGTGTTCCGGATATGCGTTATGCAATTCAGTTTGCAATGACTTATCCAAATAGAATGGATGGGAACTTGCCGGGAATGAGTTTGAAAGATATTGCATCTCTGAACTTTTATGAACCGGATTTGGAACGTTTTCCGGCACTGCGACTTGCAAAAGAGTCAATCAATGTTGCAGGAACACTACCAACGGTTTTGAATGCAGCAAATGAAGAAGCTGTTGCAATGTTTTTGAGAGATGAAATTAAGTTTTGTAATATATGGGAGATTGTTGAAAAGGTTATGGAATCACATAAACCTATTCATGATTTAACAATTGAAGCTGTCTTTGATGCAGAAGATTGGGCTCGTGCAAAAGCAAGAGAGATAAAGGTTAATTAAGGGATATGCGATAAATCATGTCTGCACGACAGTCGTGAATTTTGTAATAGTAAGGGGCGAATGATTTTTCGCCCGTACGAAAAGAATTTTAAATAAGGAAAAATATGTTTGGATCGATAATAAGTGGTTTTGGTGATGTTATAGTTTTGGTTTTATTTTTTAGTTTTGCTATTTTTGTTCATGAATTTGGACATTTTATTGCAGCTGTAAAACTCGGGTTTAAGGTAAATGTTTTTTCAATTGGTTTTGGACCAGCACTTTTCAAATGGGAGAAGAATGGTATTACATATAAATTTTCTGTAGTTCCATTTGGAGGATATGTTTCTCTACCTCAATTAGATCCATCAGGCATGGAGAAAATTCAGGGTGAAAACGGAGAAGAAGTTGATCAGGAAGTTGAAGATATTGCAGCTTGGAAGAAGATTATTGTTGCAATTGCTGGACCTCTTGGCAATATTGTATTAGCTGTTATTTTAGCATTTGTAATTTACCTGGTTCCAACAAAGGGTCTTGAAGACAAAAAATCTGAATGTCTTGTTGGTTATGTTGATGAGCAGTCTCCCGCATATGAAGCCGGAATCAAAAAAGGTGACATAATTCTTGCTGTTAATGGAGAAAAAGTTAACAGCTGGTATGACATGAGCATGTTTAGTTTGCTTAGCCAGACAACAACAGCTGTTGTTCGAGTGGAATCTGAAGGCATTGAAACTGATTTGAATGTGCCGTTGACAAAAACCGGCATGGGTGAATATTTGCTTATGGGATTGGCTCCAGAGGCAGTGTGCGTTGTGGGAGAAGCTTTCGAAGGTGGAAGTGCTGCTGAAGCTGGAATGCAAGGTGGAGATATAATTAAGAGCTTTAACGGTATTCTTATTGACGATGGCAATGTTTTTATTGATTTGGTTGCTGAACGTCCAGATATGGAAACTGATATTGTGGTTATTCGTGGCGATGAAGAGGTTGCTATGATGGTAACTCCAAAATATGATAAAACATTAGATCGTGCAGTTATTGGAATTTCAATGGGCACAATAGGTCAACAATCAATGCCGTGGATGATGTATAAAAAACCTATGGACCAATTAAAAGGTGACTCGGGCAGCATTCTGCGTATTTTAAGAGCACTTGTTAATCCAAAAGAGTCGGGTAAGGCAGCCAAGGGACTTGGTGGACCTGTAATGATCTTGGTTACTTTGTGGTATGCAATTCAAGAAAGTTTTCTCAATGCTGTTGGCTTTTTGAGATTCTTGAATGTAAACCTTGCAATCTTGAATTTGCTTCCAATTCCAGTTTTGGATGGTGGACATATTGTTTTTGCTCTATATGAAATTATTTTTAGAAGAAAGCCATCACAGAAGTTTGTTAATGTTGTTGTTAACTTCTTTGCAATCTTATTAATATGTGCGTTTATTATGCTGATGTTTAGAGATACTTTTAGAATTAAGAAGGCTTTCTTCCCTAGTAAGCATTCTGAAAAAGCACCTGTGGAGCAGATTGAAGGCGAGTAGGGGCGAAAAATCTTTCGCCCGTACGAATAAATTTAGTGAAAAAAATAAAGGAATTAAAAATGAATAGTGATATTATTACAAAAGGTTTGGAAAGAGCTCCTCATAGAAGTTTGTTTAGAGCAGCAGGAATGAAAGATGAAGATTTTAAGAAGCCATTAATTGGTGTTTGTAACTCATTTAACCAGGTTATTCCAGGTCACGTTCACCTTGATAAAGTTGCTAAAGTAATTAAGAAAGCAATTATAAAGGCAGGTGGATATCCATTGGAATTCAACATGCCAGGCGTATGTGATGGCATTGCAATGGGACATCAGGGAATGAAATTTTCATTGCCAAGTAGAGAACTTATTGCTGATAGTGTTGAAACAGTTGTTAAAGCACATCCATTTGATGCTCTAATTTGTATTCCAAACTGTGACAAGATTGTTCCAGGTATGTTGATGGGGGCTTTGCGCTGCAACATTCCAACTATTATGGTTAGTGGTGGTCCAATGGCTGCTGGGCATGCCAAAGATGGCAAAGCAATTGACTTGGTTAGCGTTTTTGAAGCTGTTGCAGAACGTAATAGTGATAAAATTTCAGATGAAGAACTTCATGAAATTGAGTGTGCTGCATGTCCAAGTGCAGGATCTTGCTCAGGTATGTTCACTGCAAACTCTATGAATTGTCTGTGTGAAGCTCTTGGCATGGCTTACCCAGGTAATGGAACTATCCTGGCAGAGACAACAGAAAGAAATAGTTTGTATAAAAGAGTTGCTCGTAGAATTGTTAAGATGGCAATTGAAGGTGGACCTCTTCCTAAAGATATTGTCACATTAAAATCATTAGATAATGCTTTTGCAACTGATATGGCAATGGGTGGTAGTACTAATACCGTTCTTCATGCTCTTGCAATTGCAGACGAAGCTGGAATTAAATACGATTTGAACAGAATTAATGAAATTTCAAAGAAGTGTCCTAATATTTGCAAAGTTTCCCCATCAAGTTCATTTCATATTGAAGATGTTCATCAGGCAGGCGGTATACCGGCAATAATGAATGAAATCTCAAAGATCCCAAAAATCTTGAATTTGAGATGCAAGACTGTTTCAGGTAAAACAATTGGTAAAACAATTAAAGATGCTAAAATTTTAAATGAAGATGTGATTCATACATTAGACAATGCATATTCAAAAGATGGTGGATTAACAATATTGTTTGGCAACCTTGCAACACAAGGGGCGGTTGTTAAGAAGGCAGGCGTTGCCAAAAGTATGCTTGAATTTACAGGTACTGCAATAATCTATGATTCGCAAGATGATGCATGTAAAGGCATTTTAGCCGGGGAAGTTAAAGCTGGTAATGTTGTTGTTATTCGTTACGAAGGTCCAAAAGGTGGTCCAGGTATGCAGGAAATGCTTGCACCTACATCATATATCATGGGACAAGGTCTTGGAGAATCTGTTGCGTTGATCACAGATGGTCGTTTTTCTGGTGGAACACATGGAGCATGTATTGGTCATGTTTCTCCTGAAGCTGCAGAAGGTGGCATGATTGGACTTTTAAAGAATGGCGATAAGATATCAATTAATATCAACAATCGTTCAATTGAAGTTTTGGATTTGTCTGATAAAGAGTTGGCTGAACGTAAAGCAAATCTTCCTGTTTTTGAACCAAACATCTCAAGTCGTTGGTTGCGTAGATATTCAAAATTTGTTCAGAATGCATCGACAGGTGCGATTCTTTCTGAAAAATAATATCGTTGATGAAACGAGTTACATTTAAAACTTTTGGCTGTCGTTTGAACAAAGCTGAGACTGCACTAATGCGGGCTCAGTTTAGGTCATTTAATTATGAGATTGTTGAAGATTTTAAGGCTGAGTCAGATGTATACGTTATTCATACCTGCACGATAACAGGCAAGGCAGAAAAATCATGTGTTCAACAGGCTCGTTTAATCAAACGCAAAAAACCTGATGCCATTGTAATTCTTGCTGGTTGTGCTGTTGAAGTTAATCGGAAAGAATTGTTGGCAAAAACTGGTGCTGACTACGTTTTCGATCAGACAGAGAAATTTATGATGCCGCAAGTTATTGAATCCATACCAATGGAAGAGCAGGGGAGTGTTCTCCCATATTTTCTTTCAACACGTGCATCGGTTAAGGTTCAGGATGGCTGTAATTTCTTTTGTTCATACTGCATTGTTCCCTATACTCGTGGCAAACCTGCCAGTCGACCTTTCTCTGAAATTATTGATGAAGTAAAGGCGTTTGCTGATAATGGTTATAAAGAGATTGTTTTGACGGGGGCAAATATTGGTTGTTATACAGATGATGGACGCAAGCTTGTTGATGTGATTAAGGCAATTGAAAAGATTGAACTTGTCAAAAGAATTAGAATTAGTTCAATTGAAGTTTCAACCACTGAAAAAGATATTATCGATCTGATGGCTGACTCAGAGAAACTTTGTAATTATCTGCATTTTTCACTTCAATCTGGTGATAATGGTGTGCTTAAAGCAATGCGTCGACATTACACACGAGAACAGTATATTGAAATGGTTGAGTATGCTCTAAACAAAATACCTTTGGTTGGATTGGGTGCAGATGTTATAACTGGTTTGCCTGGTGAAGATAAAAAAGCATTTTTTAACACTTATGACTTGATTAATTCTTTACCTTTTAGTAATTTACACGTTTTCCCTTATAGTAAGAGAAAAGGTACAAAAGCTGCTGATATGCCAAATCAAGTTCCTGGTAATGTATCTAAGGAGAGAACCTTGGAGTTGATTGAACTTGGAGACAAAAAACTGGCTGAATATGCGGAGTCCTGGATATCATCAGGAAGAGAAGCTGATGTTCTTGTTGAAGAAATTGATGATGCTGGTAACGGAATAGGGTGGACAGGTGAATATATCAAGACGAAGATTTTAAAAAAACAAGATGTTCCTTTGCAGAAGAACACTATTGTACATGGGAAAATCAACGAATTTAAAGATGGAAAATTTATAATAATTTAGGAGTTATATTAATGAAGTGGACTAATACAGTTGTTCCAACACTGAGAGATAATCCTCAAGAGGCAGAAATCCCGAGCCATCAGCTTATGCTAAGAGCTGGTTTGCTTAGAAAATTGGCTGGCGGATTGTATACATTTATGCCTTTAGGGTTTAAAGCATTGAGAAAAGTAGAGCAGATTGTTCGTGAAGAAATGGACGCGGCAGGTGCACTGGAAGTGCTTATGCCTGCGTTGCAACCAAAAGAAATTTGGGAACAATCAGGTCGATATGAAAAGATGTCTAAAGCAATGTATAGTGTTATAGATCGTCAAGGGCGTGAGATGGAGTTAGGTCCTACTCATGAAGAGGTTATAACAGATTTGGTATCTCGTGAAATTAGTTCATATAAGCAAATGCCTGTTACTTTCTATCAGATCCAAACAAAATTTAGAGATGAAATTAGACCTAGGTTTGGTTTGATGAGAGCAAAAGAATTTATTATGAAGGATGCATATAGTTTTGATGCAAGTTGGGATGAGGCAGACAGCAGCTATCAGAAAATGTATGATGCATATATCAGAATTTTTGAAAGATGTGGACTTGTTGTTAAGCCTGTAGAAGCAGATGCTGGAGATATGGGGGGTAACTGGTCTCATGAATTTATGGTGCTGGCCGACTCTGGAGAAGATGGCATTGTTGAATGTTCCGCATGTAGCTATGCAGCAAACTCGGAACGAGCAACATTTAAGTATGTTGAAGCAAAACAATATGATGATGCTGAAAAGAATCTTGAAGAGGTGCACACTCCTGCAGCAAAGACAATTAAAGAAGTTGCTGAGTTTCTTAAATGTGAAGAAAGACGTCTGATTAAAACATTGATTTATACAGCCGATGACAAGCCGGTTGCTGTATTGCTGCCTGGTGACCGGGAAATTAATGAGACAAAACTGGGACACCTTCTTGATGCAAATGAATTTAAACTGGCTGATGATGCATCTGTAGAAACTGTAACAGGTGCTGCTGTCGGGTTTGCTGGTCCAATTGGACTGGATGTTCCTATTTATGCTGATGTTTCCCTAAAAGGAGTTGCCGGGGCATACACAGGAGCAAATAAAACTGATTATCATTATTCGAATGTTAACTTAGAACGAGATGCTAATGTTGAAAAATATGAAGACCTTTGTCTTGCAACATCTGGTGATAGCTGTCCTGAATGTGGAGCTGCTCTAAACGAATGTCGTGGAATCGAAGTTGGTCATGTTTTTAAACTTGGTGACAAGTATTGCAAAAGTTTTAATGCAAAGTTTCTTGACCAGAATGGTAAAGAACAAGTTATTACAATGGGGTGCTATGGAATTGGTGTGACAAGAACATTGCAGGCAATCATTGAGCAAAGTCATGATGAAAATGGAATTATCTGGCCAATGTCAGTTGCTCCATATGTAGTGGATATTGTTGTTGTTAATCCCAAACATGAAGAAAGTATGACCCTTGCATTACAACTTGAAAAACAACTTGAAGCTGATGGCATTGACACAATTGTTGATGACAGAAAAGATAGAGCTGGTGTAAAGTTTAAAGATGCAGATTTATTAGGATTTCCTATTAGAGTTGTAATTGGTCAAAGATCACTCGATAATGGAAATGTTGAACTGAAAATTCGTAATCAGGAAGATTCCAAATTAATTGAAGTAGATAAAATTTTGTTAAAACTAAAAGAAATATATAGGAGTTAAGACAATGACAAAAAGAGATATTGTAGTAAAAATCGCTAAAGATACTGGTCTTATTCAAGAAGATGTGCAATTGGTTGTGCAACAAATGCTGGATAATATTACAGAGTCACTAGTTGCTGGAGAGCATATTGAATTTAGAGATTTTGGTGTTTTTGAAGTAGCAGTAAGAAAATCAAGAATTGGTCGTAACCCGCGTAAGCCAGATTCAGAAGTTGTAATACCTGATCGTAAGGTTGTTAAGTTCAAGCCTGGTAAGAAAATGAAAGAGCTTGTAGTAACTAGCTAATGGCAGATAATATATCATACAATGCACCACGTGGTATGCGTGACTTCTATCCAGAAGAGATGGCAAAAAGAAACTACATCTTTGATGCATGGAGACAGGCAGCCACTGAATTTGGATTTCAGCAATACGACGCTTGTGTTGTAGAATCTCTTGATCTTTTAAAACGCAAAGCTGGTGAAGAAATTGTTGATCAGATTTATGCTTTTAAGGATAAAAGTGATCGCGACTTGGCTTTGCGACCAGAAATGACACCAACTCTTGCAAGAATGATTGTTAACAAACAAGGTTCGCTTTCATTTCCTGTAAAATGGTTTGCTTTGGCACAGTGTTTTCGCTATGAGAGAATGACTCGTGGTCGTAAACGCGAACATTACCAATGGAATCTTGATATCATTGGTGAAGAGTCTGTAACTGCGGAAACGGAAGTAATTGCTGCAGCTGTTAGAGGTCTGGAACTCCTTGGTCTCTCAGCTTCTGAAGTGAAAATTCACTTTAGTTCAAGGCAATTGCTCGGCGAACTTTTAGTTGCTCTTGGGATTGACGAAAAATTTCATCAGGCTGCATTTTTAGCCTTGGATAAACGCGGCAAAATCACCGATGAACAAATTGCTAAATTGCTATTGGATGAAGGTGTTTCTGAAGCAGGTACAGAAAAAGTATTTGGCTTGTTGAACATCAAGAGTCTTGATGATGCAGAAAAACTTCTTCCAGACGAGACTGCTGGTCTGAAGAACATAAAAGATTTTGAGGAGCTGTCCAAAGTATATGGGCTTGAAGATATTCTTGAATTTGATATATCTGTAATAAGAGGTTTGTCTTATTACACAGGAATTGTTTTTGAAGGATTTGACGCTGCACATGGATTCAGAGCAATCTTTGGTGGAGGGCGTTATGCAAATCTGCTTAACTCTATTGGAGGAAAACCTCAAACGGCAGTTGGTCTGGGTTTTGGTGATGTTGTTATCGCAGAGATTCTTTCAGACCTTGGACGTTTTGATGAAATTAATATGGCCGCAGAGTATGCAGTCGCATATATGAACGATGAGCAGAAAGAAACAGCTGTTAAAGTTGCTGTTAAATTGCGCTCAAAGGCAAAAACAGTCGATTTAGCTCTTAATGCTGAAATACCAAAGAAATTCTTCAAACGCTGCGAAAAAGAAAATTTCAAAAAAGCAATTTTTATTGGTCCTGATGATGTGGAGAAACAAACCGTTCGCATAAAAGATCTTGCTACTCGTGAACAACAAGAAGTCAAGATTGAAGACCTTTAAGTTTTTTTTAATTAATAATTAAAAATGAATACCCCTCCCACCTCGCAGGCGAGGTGACCTCCCCTAAAAGCGGGAGGAGTTTGACTTTGCTGGGCATTAATGTTATTGATGGCTTTGCAACTGCTCCCTCTTTTAGGGGAGCTGTCACGCTTGCGTGACTGAGGGGGCTCGTTAAGCAGAACTCTTTATACCGGCTTGTCGCATCGTAGTCTCGAAGAGCGAAGGCGGCAGTGTCTTAGCTAACAACAAATAACTAAGAACTAACAACTATTGTACGTGTAACGGAAAGTCTAACCAATGACAGAGAAAAAACAAAAATTTGAAGAGTCGATGGCTGAGTTGCAAAAAGTAACATCAGAGATGGAAAGTGGCGACTTGTCACTGGAAGAGATGATTGCTCATTTTGAAAAAGGACAGAAACTTATCAAAACATGTTCAGCCAAGCTTAACGAGATTGAAAAGAAGGTTGAGATTATAACAAAGAAAGCAGATGGTAAAATTGCCGTTGAAAACTTTGATTATAAAGACACTTCCGATGATGGTCCACGCCAGAACCTAAGCTAGGTGCTTTTTTAATAATATATAAAGACAGAATATCCAATATCCAACACGGAATGTCCAAGTAGGAAGTAAGAACCCCTCCGTCTCGCTTCGCTCGCCACCTCCCCTAAAAGCGGGAGGAGTTTTGGCGGACTAAGGTTGTGTTGCAAAAACAACGCCTGCCTGTCGCGCGGGAGGAGCTTTGGCGGACTAAGTTTGATTTGCAGTTTCACTCTGTAGCGTCGGGCATTGACCGACGAAAAAAAACGCTCACAAAGTGAGTGTCAACATCCGCAGGCTGTTAAACGTGCAAGCTCATTAAACATTAATTTTGAATAAAGAAAAAGAGTTTAGAATTGCAGTTGGTAGTGGTTTGGGTCACCTCGGGGCTTGCCCCCGTGGAGCCATGATTGGCAAAGCCCTAGTTAATAACAAAGAGCAAAGCTCTTTACCTACTCACGGTAGTGTCTGAACTGAAAACTAAAAACTAACAACTATTGTACTGGTCTGAAAAAAGTATAAAACTTTTGACAGAACAGAACCCTAAGCTAACGAAAAAACCATGAAATATATAAGCACAAGAGGCGGTATTGAGCCTGTAAATTTTAAAGATGCAGTTATGATGGGACTTGCAAGTGATGGTGGTTTGTTGCTGCCAGAGAGCATTCCATCTGTTGCAGATGATTTAAATAACCTTTCAAAATTATCCTATTCAGACTTGGCATATGAGATTATAAAACTTTATGCTACAGATATACCCGAAGATAAGCTAAGAGCAATTATTAATAGTAGTTACTCAACATTCAGGGATAGTGAAGTGACTCCTGTTAAGAGTATAGATGGTTTGCATATTCTCGAGCTGTTTCATGGTCCAACTCTTGCTTTTAAAGATGTTGCACTGCAGTTTCTTGGAAATCTTTTTGAAATGATTTTGGAAGAGCAGGGTGGTGAACTTAACATTGTTGGTGCAACCAGTGGTGACACAGGTAGTGCTGCAATTCATGGTGTACGTGGTAAGGACCGAATTAAGATTTTTATTATGCACCCCAACAATCGAGTTAGTTTTGTTCAGAAACAGCAGATGACATCTGTGCTTGATGACAATGTTTTCAACCTTGCTGTTGAAGGAACTTTTGATGATTGCCAGGCTATCCTTAAAGAAATTTTTGCTGATGTAGATTTCAAGTTGGACAACTCACTGGGTGCAATTAATTCAATCAATTGGGCTAGGGTTCTTGCTCAGGTTGTTTACTACTTCTTTGCATACTTTAGAGTATGTGAGACAACAGGCAAAGAAGTAAGTTTTACTGTGCCAACTGGCAACTTTGGTGATATCTTTGCCGGATGGATTGCTGTTTCAATGGGACTGCCTGTTAAAAACTTGATTCTGGCTTCAAATGAAAATGATATTCTATCAAGATTCTTCAACACAGGTGAGTATCGAACAGGGGATGTATGCTTCACTCATAGTCCTTCAATGGATATTCAAGTTGCAAGCAATTTTGAGCGTTACTTATATTATCTTGTTGGTCAAGACTCTGCAAAAGTTACATCTTTAATGAATGAATTTTCAGTAACAGGTTTAATTTGTATTGATAAGGAGTGTATGGATGCAGCTGGTAATCTGTTTAAAGCTGGTTCAGGCACCAATGAAAAGACTCTTGAGACGATTAAAAACTTCTATGAAGGTACAGGCTACCTTTTGGATCCTCACACTGCTGTAGGCGTTTATGTTGCAAGACAGTTTGATGATGGTGAAACTCCAATGATTTGCCTGTCAACGGCTCATCCTGCAAAATTTCCTGAAGCAATCATTGAAGCAACTTCAAAAGATATTGCCAAACATGATGAAATTGAGAAAATCATGGATTTTCCTATTGATTACACTGTTGTTGCAAACGACACCATGGTTGTTAAAAACTTTGTTAAGAAGCATCTCTAAACAGTAAGCCCTAAATAATCCTCTGTTTTAATAGCTGATGTTGCTATGCAAGTTTAAAGGCTGGGTCGAGTACCCAACTTTACAACTGGATTCAAACGAAAATTAAGGAATCGGAACCTTACTTTTTCGGCTGAAAGACCAAGTATGAGTTTCGGCTAATAAAATCAGCTATTGAGTTTTTTTGCCTTTTTGGGTGATAAAAAGGGAAAATAATTTTTACTGACGATGGGGACATCGTCGATCCCATTTGTCCAATACAAAGTTGGTATGAATGCTGGGAGCGACAACGTCCTCGTTGTAATATTCTATAATCAACCGAAAATTGAGGAATCTGAATTATAAATATATTTTTTTGTTGAAAAAAAAGGAGGAATATGCGACCATTACAACATAAATAATCTGTTGATTATTTAAGACCCCTGTTTTGAACGCGAAAAGGCTCATTTTTCTAACCCTTTAAGATTATATGGGAGCTTGAATTCTGCGGTTTACATCATGCCCTTCGGGGACTTTGGACATCGCAACTATTGTTCCCACCTCGATTTGAGGTTTTCAAGAATTATATACCTTATACGTCAAAATGGGGGCTTTTTTTTGAAACTCTTAATAACGAGTTATTAATTTTAGGAAGCTTTATATAATGGCAAAGGATGAATCAAACATATTTGAGAAAGAGGTTGAGAAGCCTTTTCATGCAGTTCCGCTTGCCGCACGTATGCGTCCTGAGACTTTGGATGAGATTGCAGGTCAACAGCACGTTGTTGGTGAAGGCAAACTGTTGCGTCGAGCCATAGAGGCTGATAGAATCTCAAGTATTATATTTTATGGACCTCCTGGATGTGGAAAAACATCAATTGCAGAAGTTATCGCCAAAGTTACCAGCAGTCGATTTGAGCGCGCTAGCGGTGTGACGTCAAATGTGTCTGAACTCAGGAAGATTTTTGAGATGGCAAAAGGTCACATGAAGCTTTCCGGAAAAAAGACCATCCTTTTTGTAGATGAGATTCATCGTTTTAACAAGTCTCAACAGGATGTTATGCTTCCTCATTTAGAAGATGGAACTGTTATATTGATTGGTGCTACAACTCATAATCCCAACTTTTTTATTAACTCACCACTGTTGTCAAGATCCCTTGTTTTTGAGCTTAAGGCTTTAGAGAAAGAAGATATTATATCTTTATTGAAACGATCTCTTGACGATCCCAGAGGTCTATTTGAATACAATACTGAAATAAAAGATGTTGTATTTCAGTATTTGGCTGTTACATGTAATGGTGATGCCAGAAAGGCTCTCAATTCTTTGGAGTTAGCTGTCATCACCACGCCTGCTAATGATGATGGAGTGATTGTTATTGGAGAGGAAGAGGCAAAAGAATCCATACAGAAAAAAACAGTTCTTTATGATAAAAATGAAGATGGGCATTATGATACAATATCGGCATTTATTAAAAGTGTTAGAGGTTCAGATCCTCATGCTGCAATCTATTGGCTTGCAAAAATGATTGAAGCTGGTGAAGATCCTAGATTTATTGCCAGGCGCCTGATTATTCTTGCTTCAGAAGATATTGGCAATGCAGATCCTAGAGCTTTGAATGTTGCTGTTTCAGCAATGCAGGCCGTTGAATTTATCGGCATGCCGGAAGCTAGGATCACGCTGGGGCAGGCAACGGCATATCTTGCAACTGCCCCAAAGAGTAATGCGGCCTATGCAGCAATTGGTGCTGCTTTAGACGATGTGAAAAGTGGTAGAGTACTTCCTGTGCCGGAACACCTTAAAAATGTCAAAATTAATGCTGTGACTAAAACAGAAGAAGAGAAAAATGCAACATATGACTATCCTCATAGTCATAACAATAATTTTGTTGAAGAGCAGGAATATGTACCTACATCTGCTAGATACTATATTCCTAAAGAGTCCGGGTATGAGGCTACTATTAAGAAACGTATGGAGTTCTGGAAAAAACTCTAATGTTTAATGCGATAATACGCAACCTTTTACCATGCAGCATGTTATCCCGCAAAGCGGGATCCCGGTCTGCGGGACCGCGGGCTAAAGGCGAAAATGCCTTATGGCAAAATGTAGGCCATTCCGCTTCGCTTCATTGCTGTCGTAAACTCCAGCCTCAGCAAGCTGGTCCCCATTCTCACATTAAACAGGAAACCCTACTTATAGTATGGTCACTGCTTTCGAAGCAAAATATGCAGTGCCGAGAGGCACAATTCTTATGCAACTGCGTTGCTCTTGAAGCGCACCCAGCTACCACTTTGTTTGTAAGAACAAAGTGGTAGCTGGGCAAAATGGCTTCCCAAGGTGAAATACGCAAAGCGTAATTTAAACTTTTTTTTGAAAACCATAGTTTAACTGTTTATCTACAAGCATCTTATAATTTTTTATGAATTAACACTCAACTGTTCATGCGAAGCTTACTGTGTCCTGAGAGTCGCAGTGCGAAGCATTGAAGGTAACGCAACGATCTTCGTTGCAAAAGTGTAAGGTAACGTAAGCTTCCAGCTTGCAAATGCTGTCAGCCCTGTGTTTCCGTCGGTCAACTGTGTCCTGCGAAGCTTGCAAAGCGAAGAATGACGCTCGACGCTATCTGCCTACGTTACTTCCAGCCTTCGCCTGTTAGGCTACGGTGGACAGGCCTTTGCGACGGGCAGGTGTTGTGGCTGCAAATAAAACCTAGTCCGCAAAAACTCCTCCACGGCTAGTACCGCAAGGCGAGATCTCGCTCTGCCGGAGGAGGTCACCTCGGGGCTTGCCCCCGTGGAGCCATGATTGGCGGCAACGCCCTAGAAAATAAACAATGGCTCTGCCATTCTTTAATTCCGC